>JAUVLU010000029.1 GCA_030600585.1 Candidatus Cloacimonadota bacterium
ATACCGCCTGCCAGTCCTACTTATAATAGTGATGTTGAAACAGTTCATAATCTGATCGAAAATGAGTTTTACAAAGTTGAAACTTTCAAATCAAAACAAGATATGATTATAAAAACATTCGCATATCTTATTTACTTCAACAACTTCAGAAAAAACAGAAATAGAGAATTGCAAACTCCTAAAGATATTTTCAAGAATGAAAAGAAAAAAACTTGGCAAAATAATTGGAATATTAAACCTATCATAGTTGATGATTATATTAAAGATATTGAAAAAATAAAAACGGGTGGATACTTTTACTGTTTACCGGTCAATTGTAAAAAAATTTAAACTTGACGTGAGAAATGATATTTTTATCTTTCATTTAAATTTTGTATAAAGGAAATTGAAAATATGATTGAAGTAATTCGTGATAAATGTGTAGGATGCAAACTTTGTTTAAAAGCTTGTGCATACGATGCAATTGTAATTAAAGATAAAATTGCAGAGATCGATATGGATAAATGCACACTCTGTGGTGCTTGTGTAAGTGCATGTTCATTCGATGCTATTATTATTCGTAAATTCGGGCAGGAATCAATTGATAGAAATCAATATAAGAACATTTGGATTTTTGCTGAACAAAAAAACAATGAAATAGCTCCGGTAGTTTTTGAACTTCTCGGAAAGGGAAGTGAATTAGCTAAACAACGTGAATGCGATCTGGTTGCCGTTCTTCTGGGACATAATGTAGAAGAACTTTCTATGGAACTCATAGCTTTTGGTGCTGATAAAGTTATTGTAGTCGATGATCCGAGATTAAAGAATTTTATAGATATTCCCTATGCTAAAGCATTAACCGAACTTGCTAAAAAATACAATCCGGAGATCATACTTTCCGGTGCCTCTGTGATGGGGCGTTCATTTATTCCAAGAGTTGCTGTGGAATTACATACTGGTTTAACTGCGGATTGCACAGGTTTGGAAATTGATCCCGATACAAATAATTTAATGCAAACCAGACCTGCTTTCGGTGGAAATATTCTGGCAACAATTGTAACACCGAATCATCTTCCACAAATGGCAACAGTCCGCCATAAAGTAATGGACCCGTTAGAAAGAGATGATTCCAGAGAAGGTATTGTCATCAAAGAGACAATTGATTTTTCTGATCTTAAAGATAATACAAAATTTTTAGAATTTGTAAAAGATGAGTCACAAATGGTTAATCTTGTCGAAGCAGATATTGTAGTTGCAGGCGGCAGAGGTTTGAAAGGAAAAGACAATTTTGCAATAATCGAAGATCTGGCAAAAGTTCTTAATGGTGCTATTGGCGCTTCAAGAGCGTCTGTAGATGCAGATTGGATATCATATCCGCATCAAGTTGGACAGACTGGAAAAACGATTAAACCAAAAATATATATTGCAGTTGGAATCTCCGGAGCAATTCAGCATCTGGCTGGAATGCAATCTTCAGATTACATCATTGCAATTAATAAAGATACTGACGCTCCCATCTTTAAAGTTGCAGATCTGGGATTGGTTGGAGACCTCTTTGAAATAGTTCCGCAAATAACAAAAAAAATGAGATAAATATGATAATAAAAGTTGATTCTTGTGTTTGTACTCCTGAGAAAATTATAAAAGATACAAATATACAAATCAAAAGCTCATTGCTCAAGGATAAGAAGATACAATTTGATTGTTCTGATTCCATTGTTTATCCCCCTTTTATAAACAGTCACGATCATCTAATAAGCAATTGGTATCCGAAAGCCGGTTTCGGCAAAATATATCCTAACGTCAATATCTGGGTAGAGGACATGAAAAAAACCGATTCGTTCCTCGAGAGAAATAAAGTATGGATCAATGATGGAACCTTTGATCTTACAGAGCCAACTGCAAAACAAATTGTATTATTGGGAATTTATAAAAATTTATTTTCCGGTTGTGCTGTTGTACAGGATCATATTCCAAAACAGAAACCATCATACTATGAAGATAATCCAATAAATGTTCTTGAGGAATATACCCAGTGCCATTCTCTTTCCATGGGCAACTGGTGGGGCGGTAAAAGTGCCGTAGAGGAATATGCAAATGCAAACAGCAATATTCCATTTATTCTGCATCTTGGTGAAGGGACTGATGAGGTATCAAAAAAATGTTTTCCAAAATTAAAAGAACTGAAATTACTCAAATCGAATACTCTTCTCATTCATGGGATCGCACTAACCGGAAAGCAGATCAAAGAATGCGCAGAAGCTGGAACTTCCATCTGCTGGTGCCCTAATTCAAATTTTTATCTGATTGGTGAAACGCTTGATATAGACGCATGTCTGGAATATGGTGCAAATGTGGTTTTAGGAACCGACTCTACGATGTCAGGGAGTATTAATCTTTTGGAAGAGATAAAATTTGCTCACCGGAAATTCCCGCATATCCCCTTAAAACAGATATTCAAAATGATCACAACAAATGCAGCTAAAGCTCTCATGCTCCCGGAAGAATATGGAACAATAAGCAATAATACATCAAATTTACTTCTAATTAAAAAACATGATCAAGATCCTTTTAGAAATTTACTTCAAACGCAAATGGAAGATATTGAGCTTTTTATTCATCAAGGCACTCCGATTTACGGTAATATTAAATTTTTAAATGAATTCAATATAAATAAAGATGATTATTATTTCTTCGGAAAAGATAGATTTGTACTCGGACATCCGGAGAAGATCATCGATTCAATTAATAAGGAACTAGGGGTTAAAAAAGATTTCCCGTTCTTACCTTTTTAAAAGATCAACACAAAGGCACAAAGACACTGAGTCCACAGAGAATGGTTTGTGTAAAAGTGTACGGAGAAAAATGGCTTTATGACTTTAGATGAACTAAATGAAATAAGTAAACAAGTTCTTGATGCTGCGATTGAAGTACACAAATATTTAGGACCAGGTTTATTAGAAACCGTATATGAATATTGTTTATGTAAAGAATTGGAATTAAGAAATATTAAATATAAGAGACAAGTTAAAATTCCCATTTTATATAAAGGCGAACCAGTTGGCACAAATTATATCATTGATATTCTTGTAGAAAATGAATTAATATTAGAGCTGAAAGCAGTAGAACAAGTTTTACCTGTTCATAATGCACAACTCCTATCTTATTTAAGGTTAACTAATAAGCGATTAGGAATACTTATCAATTTCAATGTTCCCAGGTTAATAGATGGTTGGAAAAGAGTGATCAATGGTTATTAAAATATACTTTAACACGAAGACACAATGATAATGAGAGCACAGAGTAGATTTTTTTATTTTTCCCCTCTGTGTTCCAATGCCTCTGTGTTGAAAACCATCCCTTACCGTTTCTTTATTCTTTTCCTTTCTTTGTGGCTCTGTGCCTCTGTGTTAAAAACAATATTATTTACCGTTTCTTTATTTTCCTCCTTTCCCTGTGTCTCCGTGACTCTGTGTTGAAAAATGCTAAACATATCAGAGATTTTCTGCAGTATCCAAGGCGAATCAACTTACACTGGATTACCCTGTGTTTTTATCCGATTAGCAGGATGTAATTTACGTTGTAATTACTGCGATACAACTTACAGTTACAAAAGTGAGATTACACTTTCCATAAATGATATTATTGCAAAAGTAAAAGAATACGATCCCGTGAAATTAGTTGAAATAACCGGTGGTGAACCGCTTCTGCAACCTGAAGTATTTCAACTTATCAGTTCACTACATGAAAATGGTAATACAATCCTGTTAGAAACAAATGGCTCGATCTTATTAAAAAATATTCCTGAATATGTGATTAAAATAGTTGATGTAAAATGCCCGGGAAGTGGTGAGGAAGACAGCTTCTTACTTGAAAATCTTGAATTCATTAATCAGGAGAGTGACGAGATCAAATTTGTGTTATCAGATAACTTTGATTATAACTGGGCAAAAGATTTTATAATGAAATATAAACTTAATGATTATGAAATCCTCTTCTCACCTGTATCTGGAAAACTCGAGCCACAAGACCTGGCAAAATGGATAATTGAAGACAAACTTCCTGTTAGGATGCAGTTACAATTACATAAAATTATTTGGGATAAAGATAAGAGAGGAGTATAGGAAAAAGCTTCTTTGTTTTTTATTCTCTCGTTTGCAAGACAAATATCAATAACCTATGCGTTTTTAACCTGTGGAATCCTTTTTTATTTCACCGGGTTACGCATATGTTGAAATAAATAAAAAGACCGTTTATGACGTTTACATTTTCCCTGCAAAATCTTTTTATGAAGAGTAGAAGAGTATTTAATGTACTACCCTTCCTTTGAAGAGCAACGTATAAGATTCCAGCCAAAGGCAGGTAAACGTCAGGGTGTCGATATATTAAAAAAGCCTGCTTGATCAAAGCATTGCGAAGGCTGGTTCGTTGTTATTTTTTCTTTTATCAGTGTTTATCAGTGTGTATCCGTGAGCAATTTTTCAGTTTCCCTGCCTTTTCTAATTCAATCAGGTATTTTTCTAAATCGTCTTTTAAATATTCTTCAATTGAAATTGATATTGTAACATCTGCTGCATATTTCACATTGCTTACTTCAGCATTTAACTGCTCAATTTTGTATTTTAATTGTTCGGCAAGATCATATCCACAAGTAATTCTAAATGAATAAAGTTTTACCAGTTTTTTAAGTGGTGAAATCTCAATTGCTGTTTCAACTGTTTCATCATAGGCTTCTATGAGTCCACGAATTCCGAGTTTTACTCCACCAAAATATCGTGTGACAACTGCTACAATATTGGTCATTTCATGCTTCTTTAAAGCATTCAGCATTGGCTGTCCTGCTGTTCCTGATGGTTCTCCTGCATCGGATGAGTGAAAAGTCTCTCCCTGCTCGCCCACAATATATGCCCAGCAATTATGATTTGCGGTTTTGTGTTTATCGGCAATATTGGAAATATACTTTTTTGCTTCCTGCATTGTTTGAACATAATGTAAATTAGCTATAAAGGTAGAACGTTTGATTTTGAGTTCTTTTCTTCTATCTTTTGCAATTGAATAATAAT
Source organism: Candidatus Cloacimonadota bacterium (assembly GCA_030600585.1). Classification (GTDB taxonomy): domain Bacteria; phylum Cloacimonadota; class Cloacimonadia; order Cloacimonadales; family TCS61; genus Tenebribacter. Next base: position 5,043 of record JAUVLU010000029.1, read on the forward strand.
ATTTCATTTTGCTAACCTAAACAATAAAACCATTGCGAAGGTTAAGAAAACCAAGAAGTTCAATAACCATGAGACAGGAAAGAGAATTCCAGCATCGTTTGCTTCTCAAGCCGACGCATCATTCGCAAGGTTAATACTCCAGCAACTTACGTAATTGTTCTGCATCCATTTTCTTAATTACGTTTTGTCCTTCTTCGATAATATTTTCAAACATCCTTTTCTTATTTCGTTGCAAACCAAGGATCTTCTCTTCTATTGTTCCTTTAGTAATTATTTTGTAAACTATCACTTTTTTTGTTTGTCCAATCCTGTGAGCTCTATCTATAGCTTGATTCTCTCCCATTGGATTCCACCATGGATCTACGATTATAACTGTATCGGCGGAAGTCAGGTTCAAACCATAACCACCCGTTTTTAAGCTTATGAGAAAAGTACGAATATTGTTGTTATTATTAAAGTTATCAATTACTTTTTGCCTGTTCTTAGTCGAGCCATCCATATATTCGTGGGTGATATTTTCTTCTTTCAACATCTCCCTTAATACTTTAAGCATTTGTACGAACTGACTGAAGATCAACAATTTTTTCCCACCTTCCACAGCATCAACAATAATTTCACGCAGAAGTTCAAGTTTACCCGAGAACTCAATATTCGTCTTGAGATCTTTATCTACAAGATATGGATGATTGCAGATCTGACGCAGTTTGGTAAGAGCTGCCAGAATATGGATATAATTACTTCCAATATTTTCGGTATCCAAATATCTATTTTTCACATCTTCAAGGATCTGGAGATACATTTTTTCCTGAACCGGTGTAAGCTTACAAAAAACCTGCTGCACCTGTTTATCGGGAAGCTCAATAAGTACATCTTGCTTCTTCCTTCTTAATATAAAAGGAGAAACAAGCATTTTAAGTTTATTATTAGTTTCTTTCTGCAAAGCCGGATCAGTTTTATATTTATTAATAAAGTTTTGTGATTTTGGTAAATAACCCGGCATCAGGAAATCAAAGATAGACCACAATTCAATCGGGTTATTTTCGATGGGAGTTCCTGAAAGTGCGCAACGGTGTTTAGCTTTCAATTTTTTTACAGCTTTAGTCCGCAGAGCAGTTGGATTTTTTATATGTTGAGCTTCGTCCAGAATTATATAATCAAACTCGATCTCAGAGAGATCCTCAATATCGTTCTGAATTATCGAATACGAAGCAAAAAGAAGATTAACATTTAAATTATCCAGTATCTGTTTTCTCTCCTTCTGATTACCTTCATATAGTACATAAGAAAGACTTTTATTGAATTTGTTAATTTCTGCAGCCCAGTTGAAGAGTAGAGTTTTAGGACAGATCACTATAGATTTTGAGTCCGCAGGAAGATCTGAAAGTACAGATATGGATTGAATGGTTTTCCCCAATCCCATTTCATCTGCCAGAATTCCTGAAAGTCCGAATCGTTCCAGCATTTTCATCCAATGATACCCAGCTTTCTGATAACTTCTCATTACCGGTCTCAATATGGAAGTAATAGGAGTTCGTTCTTCCAATCTTCTTTTAAGAATTGCTGTGAACATCTCTTCAAGGTAAGCATCTCCCTCAATTTTAATACCGGAATTAATTGTATTTAATTGATAAACATAAGGCAAATTGTAGATTGAAAGTTTATAGGCTTCGCTTGGTGTTTTCTTACTTTTACTAATTAGTTTTTCTATTTCAAGGAAGGCACTTTTATTTTCGAAATAAAGTAATCTGCCATCTTTCAGTTTCAGGAATTTCTCTTTTGTATTAAAGAATTTCTTTAATTCCTGATGCGTAAATTTTATATCTTTGTAATTATATTCGACATCATATTCAAACCAGTCTATTTTTTTTGTTTTCTTCGTTTTTATCACCGGTTTAAGATCAACTTTATAAATAAATTCCTTCTTCAATTCATCCGAAAGCTCGATATTCCATGAAGGATCAGCATATTCAAAGATCGTTTTTTTGAGTGCATCGATATTTTCATGCCCTTCAAAGATCAACTGTGAATTATCTTCTAACTGATGAGTTTGTGATTCAGGTAGTTTACTTACAAAATCAAAGATCTCATATTTGATCTGCGGTGGAATGTAGAACCATGTAACTTCCCCATCCTGATCATACCGCACAAGCTCTACCGGAAGACGAATTGCTGACATTGGAATTTCATTTCCATTGGAATAATCCAAAATTCCATTTAATATGATTTTTCCATCCTCCTTGAATAATTTGTAGGTGATAGTGGGAGTATTATGGTAAACTTCCGGTATTTTAATATCTTCGTCAAAATCCAGATAACATTTCATAAGACCTAATTGCCGTGCTACTACAGAATAGAGATAAACAAGATCGGTCTTTTTCAGGACATATCCATCGGTAAATATCTTCTCCGAAATACTGATCTTAAACGGCAAATTTATGGAATTCACCACGTTCTTAATAAAGACATAAGTAGTCTTGCCTGTAAAGACAGCAGATATCTGTTCTGCATTGGATAATTTAAGAATGTATTTATCAGATTCATATCTGCTAACTTGAAAATTCATCCGGAATTCATCATCGGAAAACTTGATGCGATCTCCGGTTTCTTTGATGTAAACTTTGTTCTGCATGTTTTTCAGGATATTAATGATGTTTATGAATTTATGCTTGTATATTGTGAAAAATGTACCTTTTCTGCTGAATGAACATTTATTTTTGTATAATAATCTCAGTAATTCCAGTTCTTCAGAAGATAATGCTTTCATCTGTTTTTCTGCTTGCGGAATTAAAACAATGTCATCTTCCTTAAAATCTCCATCGGCACAAATACACGCTATCACTCTAACCAAGAGTGGTTTGTAACTCTTCATGTTGAACCGGATCTTATCAGTTTCATTGTTATAAATATCACTGATCTCGATCTTTGCATTTAATACAATTCTCTGCCAGAATTCATTATAATCTAATAAACTTGTGTGGTAAGTCTGTACCGTGCTCTTTTCCAACATATCAGTCGAAAGAAAATTATAGGCATATTTAATAATGGAAAGATAGTGCCGGCATTCATTGTTTTCACATTCTGAGCAGGAATGTTTTATAATTTTTTCATTTTTTTTATCGTAGAGTATCTCAACTTTTGCCGAGAAGATGTACTTTTTTGCCTGCACAGCTTCAAACCTGAAAACAACATTCTTGTTCTCATCGAGATAGTCTTTGTAACGCAGTTCATCTTTCATTAACCTGATGAGCGAACTTTTAAAAAACCATGAATTAGAATTTTCATGATATTCTTTTCCAAACAATCTTGCCATTTAATCTCCAGATCGAGTTATTATTTAATCAATCTGCTAATTTAAAGAAAGTTCTTATCAAGTCAAGTGATAAAAATGTTGAGCGGTGCTTACAAAGCAGGTTTTTAATGTTCTATCAGGTCTTTTAGAAAATGGATTCCCACTTTGCGGGAATGACAAATTTTTGTGAGAATAATTAAAGTAACATATATCCACTATTATTAAATTGAAGATTATAGTTTAAGTTGCATTAATGAGGAATTTTATATAATACTATATGTATAACGCTAAAATAAGCCGCTGGAACATACGGCGAACTGTATTTCAATATTTAAAAAAAACTTATTGCGAGAACCCAAAAATCAAAATTCTCCAATCGCTGTTCCAGTCGGCTTGATTTTTTTGTTAGGCTTTTTTTGTAAATACCATTTTTGATTATCATCTGCGTTAAGTATCAAACAATGCTCGCCTTTTTTATTGAAAAGGATTACTCCTACAATGCCTTTAATTAAATCGCCAGATACAATATATATAGATTTTTCTTTTTTCTTTATTAATTTAAAACATTTGTCAATTATTTCATGAAACTCCTGAAATCCCGGTAATCTACAAATTAAATAATCCGCTCCTTTTTGTCTTGCTTCTTCGATTTTAGGTGTCATCGTAGAATTGTTGGGCATATTAACACCAAATAAAAAAGAGCAAATATCTTGAAGTGATGGAGAAGTAAAATATCTCAACGAATCTACATATTTACTTTGAGGAAGAAAACGAATTATGAATTTATCAGTATGAAATTTCCCAGGAAATAATTCTACACCGCTTGGTACATACTTTTTTTTCCATTTATTATGGTCTGCAATGTGCTTTTTTATATCTTGAATTATTTCATTTGTATTAGTTATTTTCAAATATCTACATTTGGCTTCAATAAATAATGAATATCCCCATTCTATTTGTTTCAACTTGTCTAATAGTATTTGTGGAATATCTTGTGATTCTTCTTTACTATTATTTTTTACTTCAAAATATAAAGTTTCACCTTGCCAAATACCTGAAAAATCACAATCATTATTTTCCTTGAGTGATCTGGGTGAATGTTGGTCAAATCCACTAATTTCAACTCCATATTTTTTAAATACAAGTTGGATAGCTGTAAGCTCAGCACAAATACTTGCCCATTGTATTTCTCCATTTATAGAAGATGGATTCTGAATCAGTTTAGTTTTTATCTCTCTTTCTAATTTTTCTGAAAATCCAGGTAAATTCTCCATGGAGAAAAATAACTCGAAGGCTGAAATGTTTTCATTTTCATCATTTATAAAATTAAGAAAATGATTCGGCTTTAGACCTGCTTTTGAAATAAAATTGTATGTTAAAGGATATTTATCCATTTGAAAATTATAGCCTAACGCTTGAATTCAGCCGACGCGTTAGCGGTTGTCTGAAATGAATTGTTATCTGCTTTTGTTAATTTCATTTTTCAATTCGTTGTATTTCACTTGTATTGGTTCTAATTTTAGCAAACTAGATAAAGTTATGGTTTTTTGTTTTGGCATTTTTGTATTCAAAATTGCCGTGTCCAAAATATAAAAATCCCATTGGTTCAAGTTTAAAGGATTAACTGTATTTTTGTCTTTGTGTGAAAGCACACAAAACACATAAATATCTGATTGCCTTTTAGATATTTCACTATATTGATTTATATCAGTTAAGGCATAAGTTGGTTTAATGCCAAATATAATTTTTGATAGCTCTGTTTGTTGCCAGCTTTGTAAATATGAGGATGATTTTATTTCAATTTTTAATCCTTGTTTTGTTACCAAATCATAGGCATCCCATTCTTCTCTTGGCTTTTTTAATACATCTATTGCCGAAGCAACAATAAATTCTGCCAAAATGCCTCTAAGTGCATTTCCTAGCAATTCTGAATTTGACCACTGCCAAAAAGAAAGAATATTTTCTGGTAAAGGTTTACCATCAAAGATGAAAGGCTCTTGCCCTGTTTTCTTTTCTGTTTTTATTGCATTTAGAATGTGAAATCCCCTAGCAGATAACTTTGTACTATCCCGCCAACAGGCGTGATAACATCCTTATATACATGCTTCATAACACACTATCTTCTCTTTCATTTAATTATCTTAACTCCATATAGCATAAGAAAATAATTAGAAAATTAATGTCAAGTGCAAAAATAAAATGTTGCCTGTGCGATGCTTCAAAATTAACATGAATGTACTGCTTTAAACTTCTATTGAGATTTATGGATATTTAACTTGCTTAAATTTCCTGATTATTAAAATCAAAAAAAAAATTGAGGTGTTTTCATGAAAACTGATTTATTGATCATTAATGCAAAGGAATTACTTACACTAACAGGTTCGGATAATCCCAGAACAGGATCGGAAATGAACGAACTCGGCATAATTAATAACGGTGCAATTGCTGTAAAAGATGAAAAAATTATTGCTGTGGGAACTACAGAAGAGATTACAGCAGATTTCCAAACTGAAAAAATAATCGATGCTTCAGATAAAGTTGTAATGCCCGGCTTCGTGGATCCGCATACACATCCTGTTTTTAAACAAACACGTGAGAATGAATTTGAAATGCGCATTAAGGGAAGATCATACATTGAGATCTCACAGAGCGGAGGCGGTATCCGATCAAGTATTGCCGGAGTCCGCGAGACTTCTGAAGAAGAACTTTATAAACTGGCAGAAAAACGAATCAATAAGATCATTTCTAATGGGACAACAACCCTTGAAGCAAAAAGCGGTTATGGACTATCTACAAAAAGTGAAATCAAAATGCTTAAAGTCATTAAAAAATTAGATGAAAATCTGCCGATCGACATAATACCGACTTTCTTGGGTGCTCATGAATTTCCAACAGAATATAAAGATGATAAAGAAAAATACATCGACATCCTGATGAATGAGATGATGCCAAAAGTTAGAGAAATGAATTTAGCTGAATATTGCGATATTTTCACCGAAGATCATGTATATAATATTGAGCAATCCCGCAGGATATTGAATCGAGCAAAAGAACTCGGCTTTAAAATCCGCATGCATGCAGATGAGATCAAGCCGATAGGTGGAGCGGAACTTGCCGGTGAAATTGGAGCTGTTTCGGCAGATCATCTCGGCGCAGCTTCCAATGAAGGAATAAAGGCAATGCGGGATAATGGCGTGATCGCCATACTTCTGCCGGGTACGATCTTTTCACTCGGCATGAAATCTTATGCCAGAGCACGCGATATGATCAAAGCTGGACTGGCTGTTGCATTAGCTACCGATTTTAACCCCGGAAGCTGCAATTGCGACAGTATGCAATTCGTTATTACTCTTGCATGTTTGCAAATGAAAATGACACCGGCAGAAGCTATAACAGCATCGACAATAAATGCAGCTTATTCTTTGGATTTGGGAGATAAGGTTGGAAGTATTGAAGTTGGAAAGAAAGCCAATATTCTAATAATGGATATGCCTTCATATCAATATCTGCCATATCATTTCGGCTCTAATAATGTTGAAACTGTTATTAAGAATGGGAAGGTTATCAGGTAAATAAAAAAACCTTCAAAGTTGTTTAAAACCTTGAAGGTTTTAGTATAATATTTTTTACTTCAATTTTTTCAGTAATTCTTCTGACTCTTTCTGCATCAGTCTATCTGCATCATCTTGTGGAGTCATTTCCGTACAAAATTGCAGATATTTTTTTGCTTCCTCTTTATCCTTCAATTTAATAAGTGCTTTGCCTATCCATAAATAATGACGAATTTCATCCGGTTTAGCTTCAATTGCTCTTTTGTAGAATTCAATCGATTCTTCAAAACTGGCTTTTGGTGGAGTTTCGTAAACAATTTTGGCTACTGTTCTTTCGATCCAGCTAAGATCAGCAAGCTCATAATGCCATCTGCCAAGCAAATGTAACGAGCCGTCGTAAGTTGGATCAAGCTCGATCGCTTTCAGACCATATTTTTCAACTTCATAAGAATTAGTGATCTTTTGTTTTGTTCCTTCCAGCATCCCGATCTTTCCGATAAGGGTAGCATACCAATGATTTGCTCTTGCAGAATTCGGATCGATATTAACAGCTTTTTTTGCAGCTTCAAATCCGGGATAAAAATGTGCTTTATGAACTTCTTCATCCTCAGTTTGATCGGCAATATCAAAGTGAACCTGAGCAAGTCTCCACAAGATATCTACATCTTCCTCAAATTCAGCAGAGAGCTTTTCCAATTGTACAAGTTCGGTTTCATATTCATTCTCATCGTGTAAAGCATCGATCTCAACTAATTCGGTTTGCGGCACTGCAATTAAAATAGTGCCGGCTAACAACATGATAAAAGTAATAATTTTCATAGTTCCTTCCTTATTTTTTAGTAAGCAATTCTTTTAAATGTTCAATATATTTTTCCGGACCGCCATATTGGAATCCGGTTTGAACGATGGGGGAACAATCTGGATTTAGTAACTGCACAGTTGGAAATCCTTTAACATCAAATCTCGTTGTTAAAGCACGATTATAAGTTTCTATTTCTTGAGGAAGTTTTGTCTTCTTTGGAAAATCAATTGTTACCATAACCATGTTTTCTGCCACATATTCTTGAAATACAGGTTTGGAATAAACTTCTTCTTCCAGTTTCCAACACCATCCACACCAATCTGAGCCGGTAAAATGAATAAAGATCGGAAGGTTCTTTTCCTGCGCAACTTCCTGAGCTTTCTCTAAATTTGTAAACCATGCAATGTTCTCTTCTTTGTTCTCTTCTTTGTTCTCTTCCGGTTTTTCTGCAACACAGGCAGAGATCATGATCAGTGTAAACACAATTGAGAGAATGATAATTTTCTTAGTCATATTTTTTCTCCATTAATATAAATTTTAATTTTTATTTCAGCAGCTTTTCGTAACATATCGGAAACTCCGCAGTATCTAATTTCAGATAGTTTCACAGCTTTTTGTATTTTACTCACAGGAAGGTCATCTCCTGCAAATTTGAATTCTACAGTTATTGTATGATATATTTTGGGATGCTCGTCGGTAAGTTCTCCCGAGACTTCGATATTTAATTCATATTCCGTTACTTTCATTTTTCGCAGAATAGAAACGACATCCATTCCCATACATCCGCCAAGCGCACTTAATAGCAATCCTTTGGGTCTTGGACCATTATCTTCACCACCTGCTTTTGCACCTGCATCAATAGTAAAATGATGTCCGTTCAATTCAACATCAAATGCCATTTTATCTATAAATGTTACAATAGATTTTTGTTTCATAATGATGCTTCCTTTTCATCTAACGCTTCGTGATATGCGTCAACATACAGTTTTATATTCTCATAGATCTTTTCAACTTTATCTTTGGGAAGTCTATTGATAATATCTTCCTGCAAATTTAAGAAATCAACTATTGTATTTTCAATAGTAACCTTCCCTTTTGCCGTTACCTCTCCCAACCAACTTCTGCGATCTTCTTCAGATGGATACCTTTTCACCAATTCCTTCTTAACTAAAGTATCAACAATTCTTGTTATCCTACTGTGAGATACTTTCAATTCACCGGCAAGAACATTCATACAAGTTGGTTTATCAATTTGATTCAGATAATTTAAAAGATCACATTCCATTCGCCCAAGTGAGAGACATTGACGCCTGATCCTTTCTTTCTTTGAACAAAGTTTGTAGAGCATACCACTCAATGTTGCATATTTCTGCACTATATCTTTCATGATTCCCCCATTAAATTTTTTATATGGGTTCTGCAAAATGAAAAAAGGTTGTCTTTCTGAGGAAATCTCCAATAATCCTCTCACGAAGAATCCACCACAGCGGACAAGTCTCATTATAAGCAGAGATCCTTCCTAAAAAAAGCAACGTGTCCCGAAAGCTTTCGGGATCAGGATGACAAAAACACTCTATTATGCAAAACTCATTTTTTTAATCTTTCGTTTTAAATATAAAATTATTAACTCCTAAAACTTATTCAGCAATTAAATATTTCATACTATCAAACTTTGAAACAATTTAAAGTTAAATCCAATTTTGACAAGTATTATTAATTCAAACTTGAAATGATCTTACTAATTATTTTTTGCGGCGTTATACCTTCAGCTTCAGCAGCAAATGAGATAAGTATTCTATGCTGAAGTACAATCCGCGCTACGCTGATCACATCATCGATTGCAGGAGTTAACCTCCCTTGCAAAACAGCTCTACTTCTTGCAGCATAGATCAAATACTGGCTGGCTCTTGGTCCGGCTCCCCAGCTTACCCACTTTTTAATATAGTCGGGTGCATCATCGTATTGAGATCTGGTTGTACGAGCAAGTTTTACAGCAAAATCAAGTACATGCTCGCTTACCGGAACTTCCTTAACTGCCTTCTGGATTTGAATGATCTCTTCCGCACCAACTATAGATTTAACCGAATTCAATAAAGCAAATGCATCATTCTTAACGATCATTTTTTCTTCTTCATAAGAAGGATAATCGATATTTAGATAGAACATAAATCTGTCTAACTGCGCTTCGGGAAGAGGATATGTTCCCTCCTGTTCTATGGGATTTTGAGTTGCAAGAACCAGAAAGGGTCTATCGAGTTCAAAAGTTTTATTACCGGCAGTAACTTGATATTCCTGCATTGCCTGCAATAAAGCAGCTTGAGTTTTGGGAGGTGTTCTATTTATCTCATCAGCCAGAATTATGTTTGCGAAGATCGGACCTTTAATGTATTCAAAATATCTTTTCCCATCAGCTTTATTCTCCGCCAGAATATCTGTTCCGGTGATGTCGGAAGGCATAAGATCCGGTGTAAATTGGATGCGACTGAATTTCATATTTAGAACCTTTGCCATTGTTGAGATCATCAAGGTTTTTGCCAGACCCGGCACACCTTCTAAAAGGCAATGCCCATTTGAGATCAAAGCGATTAACATCTGCTCGATTATCTCATCCTGACCCACAATTACTTTGCTAATTTCATGTGTTATTTTCTCTTTAATTTCAGGAAGTTTTTCCAGTATTTCAATATTCTTTTTCATACTAATCCTTTTTATTTTTATTCTGTAAAAGTTGGTTAAAATTAATTTTAAGTGCGATCAAGGAAATTCCGCCGATTATGAATATCCAGATCGAGGTTAATAAATGAGAAAATGCAACTGCCGCACTTGTAAGGTTTTCATTCACACCCAAGGCAAATGAGAATATCAACACCCACATGAACTGATTCGAGCCGATCTGCGCGGGAGGAGTTGGAAGAATATATGTGAGATTCATCAGAGTATATCCAAATAAAATTTTAAGATATGATACTTCGGAGCCAAAAGCCCTGAAAACCGCATAAATATATATCGCCTCTGATAAAACAGCTAATATTGTAAGAAAATAGACAAGACAGTTCTCTGCGAATCTACCATGCATTATTGCCATTCCATCAACAAAATTGATAAAGAAACCTTCAAATCTTTTCCTGTATTTTTTAGGTATAAGCTTTAAGAAAAAATTCAATATCCTTATTGCTTTATTTTTGTGATTAACTGCAAAAAAGAGAAATGCAAGGAAGATGAGAAAAATAAAGAATAGAAGGATTATTATGATATAAAGTGCAGAATTCAATTTAACCGATATAAGTGGAATAAGTATCATAATAAGTATTATCGGGAAAAGATCGGTAAGTTTATCGATAAAAATTGATGGTAGGCTGTCAGATATTTTTACATTTTCTCTGGTTTTGAGGATAACAGATTTTGCGATCTCACCCGCTCTTACCGGAATAATATAATTTACCAGCATTCCCGACATGAAGATGGAAAAACTTTCCATAAAACCCATTTTATAAATAGGTTTTAAAATTATTCTCCAGCGTAAACTACGTAAAATATATGCTAATAAATAGAACAATGAAAAAACAAGAACCATCTTAAGATCGAATTCATGGAAATAGCTGAGAAATTCCTGCCAGTCAACAATGCGTATCCAGGCTGTTAAGAAGATAGCACCCAGAGCTATTCCGGCTATCCAATTAATGGTATTCTTTTTCATTTTTTCCGGTTAATCCATATAGAGATGAAAGTAACAAATAAAGTGATTACAATTGAGCAAATTAATATTTCAATAAGCGGTTCACCTTTAAACCATACAAAATTATATACTAATAAGAAGATAAAAGCAACAATTGGATAATACCATTTTGTTTTCATTTTATCTCCTTTTTTCAGGAATGAACAGAAAATAGCGATGATGAGCCCAAAACGCTTTTAATATATTTGGTGCCTTCTTTTCAAACCAAAAATGAGACATCATTTTTTCAGGAAAATCAGGATCATTCCCGCTATAATAATCTATGATTGTCATTGGAATGTGTTCTTTCTTTTTTATCAGCCAGCTAAGTCCAAATATCTTCAGGAATTTTTCTTTCGGCATACCAATATCGGGCCAGGGCGGGCAATCAATATAATTGCTATCGATCAACATCCAGCCATTTTCTTTCATTTCCCTTTTTATATTCCAGGGTAATATATTCTTTTCTTTTAGATGCTTTTTTAATTCCTTTAGCCCGAGAATTTTCTGTGAAATATATCCCATTCCGCTTCTATTGGGAACACACAGCAATATCGCCTGTGATGTAACACGAGTAAGTTCTTTAAGAAAAACAGAGAGATTATCGACAAACCAGAGTGCAGAGAAGTTCCAGCTAAGATCAAATGAATCATTTGCAAAAGGCAGTGAATTAAATTTTTCAGAATATCCAATCTTGAGGGAAAGTTCCATCTCTTCCCATGTTTTATCAATCAGTTCAATACGGCTTTTATCATTATCCAGAAGGGTTATCATCTTCCCATCTTTTGCTAAACCCATACTATTGATACCGGATAATCCGGTAAATCCAAAACTTGGTGCTTCGAGAATTGATGAAATATTAAAATGTTTACAGATGGATTCTAATTTTTTATTCAATACAATTCTTTCATAAGATGAACCAAGACCTTCATCGGTATTAGAAAAATATCTTTCCCAGTTCTTTAGTATCGGAATTGCCATTATTTCACCTGTATTATTTTGATTTCAGATCCTTATACCAATCGGTAACGATCTTGAAATTTGGAATTGTATCGGTTTTCTTTAAACTCAAATCAATATAACTATTTTCTACATCAAAAAACCAATGTCTTGAAATTAATTGGAAACGAGCTTTCCAGAGTTCACTCTTAAAAAAATCGGCAATTTTCTCACCTTTTCGGAAATATTTTATATCAATGTATTTTTTTGAAGAATATGGTTTTTCCTTTAGTTCATTATTTATGAAATCTGCAAGTTTATGCAATTCTACCGAATGGCTGTCTGCCACATTATAACTGATTCCCGGTTGATAATCAATTTCAACTAATCTTATAAAAGATTGAGTGATCACATTAATATTTGCAAGATGAATTGTCACGTCCTGATCAGGCAGGAAAAGAAGTTTCTTATCAATTAATTTTGTTAATGTAAATGGAAAGCCATAATCATTTGTTCCATAAGTGATGGAAGGTCGGATTATTGCAGCTTTCAATCCGTAAAGAACATATTTCTGGATTATTACTTCTGCTCTGATCTTTGTAAAATGGTAGTAATTATCTTCTTGTCTTTGGGTTAAATTATTGGCAGGCAACTCAAGTGGGATAGCACCGAACACACCAACAGAAGAGCAGAAGATAAATTTGGAATCGTTATCTTTTGCATTAATTATAAGTTGTTCAGTTGCATTAACATTTGCATCGAAATAATCAGATTTGCTTAATTTACGTCCACCTCGAACAGCACCAATATGAATTATTATCTCAAAAGAATTCTCATCAAGATATTTTTTTAATGCAGGAATATCCGTAAGATCGATCTCGACAAATTCAACTTTATTAACAAATTCTTCTATCCGTTCAGGTTTAGTTCCGGGGCGAATTATCGCTGTAATACTATCATAACTTTGTAACAATTGTCTGAGAACATTCCGCCCGATGAATCCGCTTATGCCGGTTATTAGTATTTTGTTTGTCATAATTTTCTCAAGATTTTCTCAAAAAATCCTTTCTTCTCAACTTTTTGTTTTTCCAAATAAAAATATTTGATCTTTTCATTATTCAGCATTTTTTGCGGATTTATTTTAGTTAGAAGATCAGCAGTATGATCATCAATGTTATCGCGAATTGCTTCTATTGCAAATGGGAGTATATATTCATCACTTCTGCAATGATTATCGGAAGCAACAAAATGAGCAAATCCATTATCAATAAGAAACCAGGCAGTCTTGGCAATTTTAGATCCGTATAATCCGAGGAGACTTCCGGCATTTACCTGCAAGTAAACATCTCTGTGCAAAAAATCTTCAGCCATATCAGGATCGTTCATTATGTAATTATATCGTTCGGGATGAGCAAGTATCGGTCGAAGTCCTTTGCGTACTAAATTAAAAAGTATCTCATAAATATCAGGTGTAAATTCACCCATATTTGTCTCTACCAAAATATAGGAAGTGTCTCCAATACAAAGTTCCTTATCGATCTTATCTTCAATACCCGGATTCAGAAAGATCTCTCCGCCTTTATGCAAATTGACTTCCAAATCCGCTGCAGTTTTTATTAATTCCTTAAATTGTTGATCAATGATCTTTGCATCGGTTTGGACATAACTATTCATATAATGTGGAGTGAGTACAATATCTGTGATACCTTTATCAATCATATTTGTGATCTGCCTGATAGATAGTTCAAGACTATTTGAGCCATCATCGCAGTTGTGAAGAATGTGTGTATGAATATCTATCATTATCTTTTTATACTATGAATAGCATCCGCAAATTCCCTGATCAATTTTGGATCAGGATTTTCTTCAAGCACATTACCGGTTACAATAAAATCTGCACCGGCTTTTGCTTTTTGTATGGCTACTTCGGGAGTTCTGATACCGCCACCGAGAATAATGGGAAGATCTACATTCTTTCTTACAGCAGCAATCATTTCATCGGTTGCAGCATATTTTGCTCCGCTTCCGGCATCCATATAAATCAGCTTCATTCCAAGATACTGACCTGCCAGAGCATGTGCAACAGCAAGATCATTCTTTGTTCTGGGAAGCGGCAGACTACCGCTCATAAATTGGACGGAAGTGCTATTACCTGATTCGATTATCATGTAAGCTGTGCCGATAGATTCCAATCCATAGTGTTTTATCAGTGGTGCGGCACGAACCTGCTCACCGATCAACATTTGCGGATTACGGCTTGTAACAACACTTAAAAGGAGCAAAGCATCTGCATGAGGAGACACAAAATTAAAGATCCCCGGAAATATAATAACTGGAATATTTACACTTTCTTTGATGAGTTTTAAATTCGACTGGAATTTGTTATTCACCATTATACTTCCACCAACCAGTAACCCGTCAGCTCCATTCTCTTCACATATTCGAGCAAAATCCCTTACTTTATCAGCCTGTAATTCATCCGGATCTAACAGACAGAAATAGCTCGCTCGTTTTTTTGCAAGTTCCAATAGTTTATCATATACTTTCATTTTAACCAACCCATAAAATTATTAACAACATTAACATATTCATCTTCATCAAAAATGAAGCATTTGTAAATCTTTTTATTTCACTTTTCCGCAAAATATAGATTATTAAAATAATAAGCGGTAAAGAAACTCCAACAGAAAGAGCTGAAAGAACTTTTATTCCAATAATATTTTTCGTAAAAAGGAATATTGTATAAAGGATAATCGCCAAAGCAGGAAATATAGATACAACAGCAATATTTTTTCTACCTATTTTTACAGCAAGAGTTTTAGCACCCAGTTTAATATCTCCTTCAATATCTTCACCATCCTTTACAATTTCCCTTATAAAAGTATATAAAAACGCAAATATAACGATGATCATAGAGTTCTTTACATTATTGTTACATAGTCCGCCAAATAGGAATGTACTTGCGGTAGTATAGGAAACAAGAATATTCCCAGTCAGGAAACTCATTTTAAACATCTTTGCATAACTAAACAATAAAATACTGTTAATAACGGCAATGATCACACAATAAAAACTCTGTGTGAGAAAGCTTGCAGTTATGCCTAACATGAAAAGCATTACAGAAAACATGTAAGCTGTTTTTGGTGCTATTTTACCCGAAGGTAATATCCTATTTGGTCGGTTAATTATATCGATTGGAATATCAAAAAAATCATTAATTACATAACCGGCAGCAGCAATGAGAGATGCAGAAAGTGCTGCAAAGATTATCGGATAGATGTTACTGTTTGATGATTGGTAGTACGCCCCAAAGTAAACTGAGAGAATCACGAACAAACAATTAAAGGGGCGAATGATCTTAATAAAAGACATTTCTAATTTTTAAGGTAACCGATCTTTAACCATATCTACAAATTCCAATAAAACATCATTCGCTTTCATGTTTTTTATTAAATTGTAACAATCTCTAAGAAGTTTTTCAGCTTTCATTTTGGATTTTTCGAGTCCCAAAAGAGATGGATAGGTTGCTTTGTGACTTCTGGAATCTCCTCCGGGGGTTTTCCCAAGTACTTCAAAACTTCCAACTTCATCCAGAATATCGTCCACTATTTGATAAGCAAGACCAAGATTCAGGGCAAAATTACTAAGTGTTATTGTAAGGTTTTCTTCAGCTTCTTCAATCACACATGCGAGTTCCATAGCTGCCTGAAGTAAAGCTCCTGTCTTCTTTAAATGTACATAACGAAGAGTATTGATATTAACTTTTTTCTTCGCAGATAAAATATCAACTGCCTGACCTCCGATCATTCCTCTTGTGGAAACAGCTTTAGTAAGAACATGGATACAATCAAGTGCGATCTTCTTATTACTAAGTTCTGTAAGAAGTTCAATGGATTTTGTGATCAGAGCATCTCCAGCCAAAATTGCAGTTGCTTCACCAAATTTTATATGACAGCTTGGGATACCGCGGCGTTCCGATGAATTATCCACACTTGGCAGATCATCATGTATGAGTGAAGCTGTATGAACTAATTCCAAAGCACAAGCAACAGGCATTAATCTTTCCAACCGATTGATATTTTTTCTTCCAATAAGCATCTCATATGTTGCAAAGAATAAAATAGGTCGCATTCGTTTTCCATCACTGAACACACTATATCGCATTGCTTTATGAAGTTGCTGTGGATACTCATCTGATGGTGCTAAATATTTATCCAGAGCTTTCTCTAAAAGTCTTGAACGTGTTTTAAAATATTCCTGTACTAACAAATTATCCCTCTTTTTTATCTTAGTGGAAGAGCTATTTTCTTCCCATTTTTTGCCGATTGATACATAGCCAAGATCAGTTCAAGTGATTTTCTACCACTTCTTCCATCAGTATTTGGAGTATCTTCACCTCGAAGTGCATCAACAACATTCTGCAAGTAGCCAAGATGCCCAAAACCGTAAACATTTGTAGGATCGGTTTTCGCAGATTGAATCAATTTATCATCATCATCATAATCTTTGAATTCCCAATAATCTATTTGATTAACGGCAATTCCGCCAATTTTAACAGTTCCATTTTCACCCATAATTGTAATGGAACCTTCAAGGTTTTTTGGAAATGTATTCATGGTAACTTCCACAGTACCAAGCGCACCATTTCTAAAATGGATGATCCCCGTTCCCATATCCTCAGTTTCTATATTATGGTTTAAGGTTGCAGTAAATGCCATAACAGAATCTACCGGTCCCATTAGCCATTGAACAAGGTCAAAATAATGGGAAGCCTGATTCATGAAAGCCCCACCGTCAAATTCCCAAGTTCCACGCCATTTAGCCATATCATAATAGTTCTGAGGTCGAGTCCAACGTACAGTCGCATTTGCACTGAACAGTCTTCCAAATCTTCCTTTATCAATTGCTTTCTTAAGTAACTGAATAGATGGATTCAAACGATTCTGCTTTACAACAAAAAGCTCAACCTGATTGTCATCACAAGCTTTTACAAGAGCATCTGCAGATTTTAAATCGATAGCCATAGGTTTTTCCGTGATCACATTGATCTTTCTTTTAGCAGCTTCAATTCCCATTTGCGGATGCATACCACTTGGAGTACATATTATTACCGCATCAACATTTTCCTTATCTAACATTTTTTTATAATCTGTATAATGGTTTTTAATTTTAAATTTTTCTGCGGAATCTGCTGCACGCTGTTTAATAATATCTGCACAGGCAATAACTTCCGCACCTTCAATTTGCTCAATTGCTTCAAAATGTTTAGCTGAAATTCTGCCACAACCAATCATGGCAAATTTTACTTTTTCCATATCATCTCCACCTTCTACTTCTATATCATTTAAGTTTATCCAAATAATTAATGAGTTTTTTGCTGTCAATGAATAATTATTTGTTATCAAACGTTTAATATTGGCATAAATAGTGATGTTTAAGGATATTTTTATCTTGGAATTTAGACTTTTAATTTTAAAAAATTGAGTTATCACTTGATTGTAAAGAAAATGGATAAATTTTGCTAAAATACCTGAATATACAAAGTTACATAGAAAGTTCTTGACAGAAAAAAGGCATTCTTAAACAAAGAGCACTGATGATAAATTAATAAGGAGTAATAAATTATGACAAAAGCAGATTTAGTAAGAATTATTTCAGCAGAAACTGGAATTATCCGTAAAGATGTAGCGCTTGCAGTTGATGCATTCCTAGATTCAGTAAAAGATTCAATGAAAGATGGAAAGCATATTGAGATCAGAGGATTTGGTACATTCAAACTTAAACAACGTAAATCTCGTATAGGCCGCAACCCAAAAACTGATGAAAAAGTAGAAGTTCCAGCTCGCATCGTCCCTACTTTCAAATTTTCGAGAGCCTTCAAAGAAGAAGTTAACGAAGCTAACCACGACAAATTGAAATAGCATTGGAGGATGAATGCCCTGCGGAAAAAAGAGAAAACGTTATAAGATAGCAAATCACAAACGTAAAAAAAGACTTCGCAAAAACAGACATAAGAAAAAAGGTAAATAACTAATTTTTGTAAGTTTATATATTAGCCGAGTTGAGAATTCAAACTCGGCTTTTTTATTTTTACAGGTCTTCTTCTGTAATTATAATTATTCCATTTTGAGATAATAACTTTGCGGTTAAACCCATTCCTTCAATGATTCTACCCGTATGAGAACCGTCATAGATTTTACCATACCCACACGAAGGCGAGCTTTGTTTTAAAATAGCTTTATGACAATTTGCTAATTCAGCTATACGTAAAGTTTCTTTAGCACCCTTTTTAAACTGTGATGTAACATTCTCACCTTTTTTATTAATAACCTTATCAGCGGTGATCTCTGCTGGAATCCGTGGAGTCTGCAAACCACCTAACTGCTCGGGGCAAATTGGAATAGCGATGCCATTTTTCACCATCTTGATCACTTTATTATTTGCATTATCTTTCCCATCATATCGGCATTTTATTCCTGCCAGGCAAGCACTTACAATTATCATTATTAATCCTGTTTACAATTTATTCTTTAATTCAGAAAGCTTATTGATCGCTTCTATCGGAGTTAATTTATTCACATCTAATTTTTTAATAGTTTCCAATATTTCATTCTTCTCTTCAGATTTTTCAATGATCGCATCAAAAATATCCAATTGATTTGTATGATAATTAGAAAGCTGTTTTCTCGCAGTCGAGGAAAGTCCTTGAGGGCTTATTTCATGTTCTTCAAGATTATGCAGGATCTGTTTTGCTCTTTTGATCACCTTCTCCGGCACACCTGCCAAACGTGCAACCTGAATACCATAACTCTGATCAGCCGATCCGCGTTCTATTTTTCTCAAAAAAATGATCTTATCATTCCATTCTTTTACAACAATATTAAAATTCTTAACTCTTGGAAGAATGTTTTCCAATTCTGTTAATTCATGATAGTGAGTCGCAAATAGAGTTTTTGCAGATATTTTTGGATTATTGTGAATATATTCAACAATTGACCATGCAATACTTAATCCGTCAAAAGTGCTGGTTCCACGACCGATCTCATCAAGCAAGATCAACGAATCGGGAGTTGCAGAATTAAGAATGTTAGCAGCTTCCAACATCTCCACCAGAAATGTACTTTGTCCCATTGCCAGATTATCAGAAGCTCCTACTCGAGTAAAAACTTTATCGAAGATCGGCATATTCGCACTTGCTGCCGGGATAAAACTTCCCATTTGCGCCATGATCGCTAAAAGCCCGACTTGACGAAGATATGTAGATTTACCTGCCATATTGGGACCTGTGATCAAGGATATCTGATTATCTTTATCATTCAGATGAATATCATTTGGAATAAATTCTTCATCTTTCAATAATTTTTCGATAACAGGATGACGGCTTTGTTTGATATCAACGAAACCTTCATCATTAAATTCGGGTTTTATATAATTATTCTTATAAGCCAACTGAGCAAGGTTAGCCAAAACATCAATTACAGCTACAACTTCTACGTATTGTTGTATCGGTTCGATCTCTTTGTACAGTTCCTCTCTGACATCAGTAAACAGCTCATATTCCAGATTTTTTATTCTCTCTTCAGCACCTAAAACTTTTGCCTCGTATTCTTTTAATTGCGGACTTATATAACGTTCGGAATTTACCAATGTTTGTTTCCTGATATAGTGTTCAGGAATTTGATCTTTGTGTCTTTTTGTAACTTCTATGTAGTAACCAAAAACGCGGTTATAATTAACTTTTAATGAAGAAATACCGGTTTTTTTCTTTTCTTCTTTTTCTAATCTGGCAATCCAGCCTTTGCCATTTTTACTTACCTCACGCAATTCATCGAGATCGGAATTGAATTCATTTTTAATGATATTACCTTCGGTGATCAGGACGGGTAGTTCTTCCATTATTGTCTTATTTATCAACTCTATAATATTGGAATAATCTGTAATATTATTTTGCAGTGAGTTAAGAAATTCATTCTTAAATTCATCTAACAAATTAGAAAGAATAGAGGCAGTTTCCAGATAATTTTTCAAAGCGATAACATCACGAGGATTTATCCGTTTTGTCCCGATTTTACTCAGAATTCTACTTAAATCTCCAATTGTTTTAAATAATTCGCGAATATCTGCTGTGAGAGAAAAGTTGTCTTTCAGCTCCTGAACTGCATTTAACCGTAATTCTATCTTCTCTTTATCTAACAAAGGATTCAACAGCCAATCACGAAGTTTACGCGCACCCATCGGAGTTTCGGTTTCATCCAAAATTGAGATCAAGCTTCCAAAAGAACTATTATACCGGATAGATTTTATTAATTCCAGATTTCTTCGGGAAACTTCGTCTAACTGCATATAATTCTTTAATGAATAAAACCGCATTTTCCCAATATATTTAAGGTCATTATTCTTTAATGATTTCAGGTAGGAAAGTGCCGCACCGGCAGCAGTTGTGGCAAATAATTTATTCTGAGCACCAAAACCTTCTAATGAGGTTGTTCCAAAATGATTTAATAATGCACGTTCCGCTTCTTCAGGATCGAAATACCAGCTATCAAAAATTGTTATGGCAGGCTTGTATTCGATGTTGAGAGAAATAAGTTCTTTTTCCACTTTGTCGTTTTGCACGATAATTTCAGCAGGTTTTAATCTGAGCAGTTCATTTTCTAATTCATCTTTTTCTACTTCGGTGAATATGAAATCACCGGTTGAAGCGTCGATAACAGCAAAACCAATTATTTTAGATTTTTGTTCCTGATAAATTGCGCATAAATAATTATGATCTACCGAATCGATAAATTTATCATCGATAATTGAGCCCGGAGTTACAATATCGGTAATACCTCTTTTTACCAAGCCTTTTGCTTTTTTAGGATCTTCCATCTGTTCGCAGATAACAACTTTAAGACCTTGTTTTATAAGTTTTTCAAGATAATTATCCAGTGCATGATACGGAAATCCTGCCAGTGGAATGGGATCATCGGCTTTTTTATTTCTGGCAGTAAGAGTTATCCCTAAAATTTTTGATGCTGTTTTTGCATCTTCAAAAAAAGTTTCGTAGAAATCTCCCATTCTAAATAGTATTAATTTGTCGGGATGCTGTTCTTTGATATTGACATATTGTTTAAGCATCGGAGTCAGTTTCTTTGTTTTCATATTCGATTCTTCAGTATCTTTTTATTACATAAGAATTAATATCATTTTTTTTAAGTTTCTGCATTGCTTTTTTTAGATCATCATTTTCATCAAAAGGACCTGCCGCAACCACGTAGAGTTTACTATTATTTTTGATCTTTGAAAAAACAATATACTTAAATCCAATAACTTTAACTTTCTTTCCAAATTTTTCTGCATTATCTTCCGAGCCGAATGCGCCTACCTGAAGATAAATTTTCAAATCCTTACCTGTTGCTGCTTTCGATTCTTCTAAAGGTTCTTCTTTTCTGAATGAATTAATTTCAGATAGATCAATATCAAGTTTATTATCCTTTTTTAAATTGTAAATTCTATCTTCGGCAAGATAGCAATATTGATGGTAAGGAAAGTCCTGTTTTAATTTTTTGTAGAACATTAAAGCTTGTTCAAATTTTCCCTGTTCTTCTTTGCAAATCCCCATTTTGTAATGGAGTAATGGAATATTATTATTAATATATTTAGAAATTCTAAGACTTTCCAAAGTATTGAATGCACGTTTGTACATCCGTTGCTGTAAATACGCTTCAGCTATAAGAAAGTAGGCATTTTCAATCTTTGAATTTTCATTTGATTCTGCGATAAATATCTGACTTGATACTATTGAAAGTTGAAATTTCTCCATCTTCAAATATGATTTTGCAAGCCAATATTGCTTATCTGATATTTCTTGATGATAAATTTTTTTTAGAAGTAAAACTGCTTTTTTATATTCGCGTTTAAAGAAATTAATTTTTGCTAATTCTAAAAGAGAAAGCTGACCAAAAATTGAATCATTATCTTCTTCATAAATATTTTGGTAAAGTGTCTCAATTTTAGTTACATCTCTTTCTGCTTTCGCTTTTTTATATTGATCTTCCTGTGTTAATATACCAAAACTTGATGCAATAAAAATTGTTATTACGCAGAAAACAAATATATTTTTTTTCATACTGCTCTTCTATATTTTTTTTCTTACAATACCCCAGTCAGGGATTTTCCTGTCAAGCTCGATACGAATAATTGTATTTGGTTTTGTTAATTGTATCGGTTCATTTTCTTCATTAAATATGGAATTAACTGTAATTTTGAAGTCATTTTTGTCATCTGGAAAAATAAATTCTATCTCTTCTCCAATACAAAATTTTGCCTTTATTGAAATAAATGCAGAAGTGCCTTTTACTTTTAGAACTTCACCTACAAATTGATATTCTCGAATATATGCTGAAGATCCGTAATACTGTGTTTCAGATGAATCGAATTTATCAAAAAATGCTTCACTGTAATATCTATGACTGACCTTATTTAACTCTTCCTGAATGTTGGGAGAGATGACGTTCTTGTTTGCTTCTATTGCTGCTTTGTATGCACGAGTAACTGCCGCAACATAATACAAACTTTTCATGCGTCCTTCTATTTTTATACTATCGATACCGGCTTGCAATATCTGTGGTATTCGTTTGATCAGGTTCAGATCTTTGGAGTTAAAAAAGTAGGAACCTCGTTCATCTTCTTCGATCTTGAAGAATTCTCCCGGTCTTGATTTTTCAATAAGGTTATATTCCCATCTACAAGGTTGTGTGCATAATCCGCGGTTTGCACTTCTATTGTTTAGGAATGCACTGATCAGGCATCGTCCGGAATATGACATACACATTGCACCATGCACAAACATTTCCAATTCAATTTCCGGCACTTTTTTTTTGATCTCTTCAATTTCTTTGATGCCCAGTTCACGTGCAAGAATAATGCGTTTAGCTCCAAGTTTGTACCAGAAATCAACTGCTCTCCAGGAAGTAACATTCGCCTGAGTACTGATATGAATATCCACATTTGGTGCAAATTCTTTGGCTAAAGAAAACACACCCGGATCAGAAATTATTAGAGCATCTACACCTATTTTTTGTAAGAATGATAAATACTTTGGCAGTTGTTCAATATCAGAATTGTGAGCAAATATATTCACGGTAATATAAATTTTACAGTCATATTTATGACAGAAATCAACAGCTTCTTTTAGATGAACTTCTGAAAAATTTGTATTTTTAGCCCTAAGTCCAAAATTATTTCCAGCTGCATAAACGGCGTTTGCGCCATAATAAACAGCATATTTTAGTTTTTTAATATCACCGGCGGGTGCGAGTAATTCCATTAACGACTCATTTTTTGTAATAACTCTTCATTGTTTTTAGTAGCCAGCATTTTATTTTTAAGCATTTCAATACCTTTTAAAGGACTCATCCCCTTAAGGAATTGACGAAGGACGAACATTCTCTGTACTTCCTCTTTGGTTAATAGAAGATCTTCACGTCTTGTACCCGATTTAACCAGATCTACAGCCGGATACATTCGGTAATCACTAATTGATCTATCAAGAACAAGTTCCATATTACCGGTTCCCTTAAACTCTTCAAAGATAACTTGATCCATTCTACTACCTGTATCTACTAATGCAGTTGCAATAATTGTAAGACTACCTCGTTCCAAAGCATTTCTTGCAGCACCAAAGAATTTTTTTGGTCTGTGAAGTGAACCGGCATCAAGACCACCGGATAACACTCTTCCGCTTGAAGGTTGTGCCATATTAAATGCTCTTGCAAGACGTGTAATACTATCAAGCATGATAACAACATCCTGACCGAGTTCAACCATCCTTTTCGCCTTTTCAATTACCATTTCTGCAACCTGAATATGATTTTTTGGTTGTTCATCAAAAGTGGAACTCACTACCTCCGAATTATGCGGGATCAATATTCTTCTCATTTCCGTTACTTCTTCGGGTCTTTCATCTACTAATAGTACAATTAGATAAACTTCAGAATGATTTGTAAGTATTGCATTTGCGATGTTCTGCATTAATATGGTTTTTCCGGTTCTTGGTGCAGCAACGATCATTCCTCTCTGCCCTTTTCCAATCGGTGTAAAAAGGTTTATGATTCTTGTAGATACATTTTTTTGAGTAGTTTCAAGATCCAGTTTTTCTTCCGGAAAATATGGTGTAAGTTTTTCAAATCTCTTTACTTCAATTACAATAAGAGGGTCTTCATAATTAACAGAGTCAACCCGGATCAGTGCAAAATACTTTTCTTCGTCTTTAGGTGCTCTAACCGGACCGGATATAATATGCCCTTTTTTCAATCCAAATCTCTTGATCTGTGAACTTGAAACGTAAATATCATTTCTACCATGAGTATAATTGTTCTTAAGAAATCTCAAGAAACCATATCCATCATCAACAATCTGCAAACAACCGGAAACAAAAGCTAATCCTTCCTGTGTTGATTCCATTTCAAATATTCGATGAATCAGTTCTTTTTTCTTTAATCCCTTTATATCATCTAATTCCAGCTCTTTGGCAATTTTGGTTAATTCTTTCATGTTTAATTCAAAAAGATTTTGTTTGTCATTTTCATTATTCATTTATTACTCCTCAAAAAATTGTTATTAAAACTCAATTTCTTCTAATCCCTATAAGTTACAAATGCAAGATTTTGAGTTCGATACCAAGTGTCAAGTATTTTAATATCCCAAATCATTTAAGTTAATAATATAAATTAAAATTAAAATATTGACATAATAATAACAGAATCAAATATTCACAACGTTTTTAAATTAACTAAATAAATAGGAGGTATATTATGAAAAAGTTTTTTGGAATTTTGATTTTTGCATTTGTGGTTTCTGTTGTTTTTGCAACTACAATTTATGACATTCAGTACACAGATGTCCCGGGTCCTAATGGAACATATCCATCACTATATTTAGGGCAAGAAGTTACAACCACAGGTATTGTTACAGTAACAGGAATTTCGAGTTATGAAGATAATTTCATTATTTCAATGCCGGATGGTGGTGAATGGAGTGCTTTATACGTTTACAAAGCAAATTGGGAAGGTAATCCAAATGGTAATCCTACGGTTTCGGTTGGAGATGAAGTGGAAGTTACAGGTTACGTTGATGAATATCACGGTTATACGGAAATTTCAGGAAATAGTAATACAGTTGCTGTGAGTATTGTAAGCTCTGGAAATACAGTTCCTTCAATTATTGAACTTACCGCTGATGTTGTTTCAACATCTGAACAATATGAAGGTGTTATTGTAAGGATTAATGACATCACTTGTGTTCAAGGAATTGATGAATATGGAAACTGGTTGGGAACTGATGGCTCGGGAATGTGTATTTTTGATGATAGATATTTGTATTGGGATAATTGGAACCCAGAATTTACTGTTGAAGTTGGTGATACATTCGAAGCAATACAAGGTTTTGTTTTTTGTTATGATAATTATAGCGTAAATCCACGAGGATGGGATGATATAAACCCTGTAGTTTCTTCTAATGAAAATACAATTAATGCAAATTCAGAATTCATTGGTTGCTATCCAAACCCATTTAATCCACAAACAACTGCTTTTCTTAATTTAAAGAATGATAGTAAAGTAACATTGAATGTGTACAATATTAAAGGTGAGAAAATAAGAACCTTAGTTAGTGAGACTCTCAACGCAGGTGAACATCGTGTAGTATGGAACGGTACTGATGATAACAACAGCAATGTTTCCAGCGGTATTTACTTCTTTGGATCAGATATTAATAACAGTAATGGTGATTACACAAGCGTAAAAAAGGTCATCTTGCTTAAATAAGATAGAAAGGATTCTGCATAATAGAATGTTTTTTGTGTCATCCTGACGTTTACCTGCCTTTGGCTGGAATTTGCCATATTGTTCTTTGGAAGTATCTCTACATATAATGAGACTTGTCCGCTGTGGTGGATTCTTCGTGAGATAGTTTTTTGGAGATTTCCTCAGAAAGACATTAATTTCTAATTATGCAGAACTCATAAATGAAATATTCATTGGGGAGAAAATAATGAGAAAGGCCTTCAAGAAGTTTTTTACTTTTCTAATAATATCCGGTATTGGATATTTAGGATTGAAGATCTATCAATTATTCAAAGGTCTCATAGAACTGGATAAAACTCTTCCACAGTACCTGGGTAATATTATTGGTGAGGTTCCAATTGTATCAATTGTTGCAGTAATCAATAAAATTACTATTACGGTCAAATTCGATCAGGATGTGATCAAGAAACATAAAGATCTTGAAAATATAGTTAGAGATTATGTTACTGATTTTTATCCGATCTTTAAAGCAGATAATGTGAAAGTACTAATTGAAGAGTTGAAAGAAGAAAAAGAAAAACCTGCCCCAAAAGAAAAAAAATAATTGA
>JAUVLU010000063.1 GCA_030600585.1 Candidatus Cloacimonadota bacterium
ATTATGCCGGAAATACAGCGTATCGGTTTTATGGCAGATTCAGTGCGGATTCCTACTAATACTGCTTCTTTGATTATATTAAATCTTACTCTTCATACTACTTTACTATCAAATGGACAACCGGTTATTACTCAAGAATTCATTAACAATATTTACCAAAATGCTGCCAATCAGCAGCAGCGGGGACTATTACAATTCAGCGAACATCAAAATGTTTCCGCTGATATTATTGGTGCTGAAGCCAGTTGCACTATCGAAGGTGCCGAAACTCACACCCGTACCGGATTTATAACCATTCCATCTTCATTCCTTGATGAGCACGAAATTAACTGTGAACATGAATTACGCATTCCGGTGACTCATGCCAAAATATGCGGATGGTATGATAATGAATTTGGTAGTTATGCTTATACATTAGGTAAATTGACCGAGTATGTTGATGAATTAATGTACTAATAATTTGTGATTTATTAATTTACTTTATGAAGTCAGCATAGAAATCATTAATCAACATTCCGCTTCGCTCCATGTTGATTAATGCCGGCGTGCCACTAAAAAGAGATGAGCAACCGCAGCGAAGCGAAACATCGTTTAACATCGCGTCCACGTGGATGTGCAAATCGGCAACCCTTGACTTTGATTTGCTCATCTCTTATCAGATTAACTTGAGTCTTGAATTATGAGCAAGCTCAAATCCAAAACTCAAGCCAATCTGACGTGGCACGCCGGCATTATAGGCTTCTAAAACAAAGGAATAAATATGGAAAAAAAGAAAAACATTCATAAGAAAAAAAAAGTTATGGTAAAATGTGAATCTTACAATTTTGGACCTTTTACAATTGAAAGAATTGGAAGAAATACAATATATAAATCAAATCTATCTAAGAAAGAACATATTGAAAACATTCAAAGAATAAAAGATAATCGACCAAAACATAAAAAAGAAATTGACGACAAAATTACCAGGTTAATTGAAATAATAGAGACATATGACCCTTTCTTATTGATGCAAAAAATTGTTTCAGACTATAAAATATCTAATCTCGAAGACTATAAAGAAAGTGAGGAAAAGCGACTTGAAGTATTTATTGAATATGCACAAAGTCTAATTGTTAGTTGCAAAAAGTATGGTTGGGATCAATCTCCTAGTGATGAAATATTTGAAGAATTTTCAAAATTAATAAAAGAAGTTGTATTTGATACAGTTTGGTATTTTGGCTCAGAATTTGCAGATAATTATTCAGACGATCCAGATACGAAAAAGAAAGAAGAAATAAGATTTAAGTCAATTATGCGTTTTCTTATTCAAAGAGGTGATTCATTTGAGTCACATGATGAAGAAATGATTAATGATTTATTTGTAAAACATTCCAATTTTTTTGAAACTCATTTTAAACTTACATATCATCAAATAATAAAAGGTATTTACTCAATAAAACAATCCATAAATGACAATCTAAATGCTCAACTTCAAGTAATGATTGAGTTAAAAAAATCCCATAAGATTTTCTGCGATTGGGCACCTAAACAGAAAGAGATAAATACAATTGAAGAATTGAAAGAAACATTTAATAAATTACCTGAAGTAAAAAAAAATCACGAACGTGCTGCAAAATTACAACCTAAAGAAAACTATATGATAATTAATCCTAGCAATAAAATTCCTGAAAATCTTTTAGATTTATTCTCTACTGAATTGGGTAATAATGAAATGTTTTTACAGTTCAACAAATGCTGGGTAATAAATGATTCAATAATAAATGAAAAGCCATTAATTAAGCATCAAAATAAATATTATTGTTTCTTTTATCCAATATTGGGTAGAAATATAAGACAAATTTTGGAATCAATGATTAAAGAAAAGGATGAAGAATATTTCGCTGAGTATTATTTAAAAAGAGGACGTGATTCTTACTTAGAAAACAAGGCAACTATGTATTTTCAAGATATATTTCCAAATGCAAAGATATTTCAAAATTTGAAATATCGAATTAATAAAGAGGAATTTGAAACTGACATTATTGTTGAATTTGATAGAAATCTATTAATTATCGAAGCAAAAGCTAATGCATTGAAATTATCTTCAAGAAGAGGAAGTCTAGTTGCTATTAAAACTGATTCAAAAAAAATATTAAAAAAAGCATATGAACAAGCAATAAGAACTCGTAATTATATCCAAAATACTGAGAACGCAAAATTCACTAGCAAAGATGGTAGAGAAATAACCATTGATAGTAATAATTTTGAAAATATATATTTAGTTAATGTTACCTTAGATAAACTTGATTTTCTAGCAACAGAATTAGATGACATGAAAATATTTGGTTTAAATAAATCAGATAATTGGTTTTGGTCAGTTTATCTTAATGACCTTAGAATCATTTCTGAATTAGTGGAATTCCCTAGTGAATTCCTTTTGTATTTAGATAGAAGATTGCAAGTTATTGAGCATCAATTTCACAGTTCTGACGAACTAGATTACTTTATGTTCTTTCTCGAACAAGGTTTATATTTTGAATCTGAAGATTTACTTGGAATCAATAAATTTGTTCCATATGGTTATACAGATAAATTGGATCGATATTACTTTTTCAAAGAAGGTTCAGTTTCTTCTGGTGATAAACCAATATTAAATATTTCAGAAGATTATCGCGACTTAATTCTTGCAATAGAATCAACAGGTAAGGAGTATTTCTCTACTGTTTCAACCTTACTTTTAAATTTGTCTGAGGAAGGTAGAATTGATATATTAGAAAATCTAAATAAAATTAGTGAACAATTAAAATTAGATAATCAATCACATAATTTTACTTTGCCTATTTCTGAATTAAATATTGGATTTACATTTTGTATTGGATATAGTGAAGATTATTTTACTAACGATAAACTCGAGAAATATTGCAGAACAAAAATGGAACAATTAAAAGTTGATTCTTGGGTTGTTATTAAATTCATAAAAGAAATAAACTTAAAAGAATTAGACTTTGATATTTATTTTAGTGTTGATTCTAATAAAAAGATTGTGGCTGAAGATTTAGAAAAATTTAAAATGAACAAAATTGATAAATATTTTTCAAAACATAATAAAATTGGACGTAACGAACCTTGCCCATGTGGCAGTGGTAAGAAATATAAGAAGTGCTGTGGTAAACTAATATAATATGAAGCCTATAACAAAACACTCCACATTCAGATTGAAAGAAAAGCAAGAAGAACCACGCCAGAGGCGGGTAAACGTGGCAGCTGCCAAACATTAGTGGAAACTTTGTTAATTCTTGTTAATTCTTGTTGTTAAATATAATAATTGACGCCGATACTGTAATAATATATTTAGCAATCGATAAGGCTATGGTGATGTTAAATCTTTTTTTAAGGAGTGTTAAATAATATGAATAAATTTAGACATACTGATCTAATACTTACTCAACCTACTTTTGATTCAGAAATAACTGATTTAATTATTGAATTGGATTATCTACGGATGAAACAACTCCAAGGTTCAACACATCCTCAAATATTCTTTCAATTAAAGCAAATATTCCATATGTTGGAAAGTATTGGTTCTGCGAGAATCGAAGGTAATCATACAACTATTGCAGAGTATATTGAAACAACTCTAAACAAAAATGCAGTAATCAATGAATCGATCATTGAAATTAGAAATATGGAAAAAGCTTTAACCTTTATTGATGATCATATTCTAAATACTGATATTAATCGAATTTTTCTCAGTGAATTGCATAAAATTGTTGTAAATAATCTTACTACTGAAGGTAGCATTACTCCTGGTGAATATAGAAAGAAAAATGTTATTATTGTTGGTGCTAATTTCTGTCCTCCAAATTATACTAATGTTCTTGATTATATGGAGGAACTTCTAAAATTTATAAACAATAATGACTCATCTAAATACGATTTACTTAAAACAGCAATTACTCATCATAGATTTGCTTGGATACATCCTTTTGATAATGGTAATGGTAGAACCGTTCGATTATTAACTTATGCCATGCTTGTAAAACTTGGATTCAATATTCATGTTGGTAGAATTATTAATCCTACTGCAATTTTCTGTTCAAATAGATCAATCTATTACAAATATTTATCAAAAGCAGATTCTGGTGAAGAAGATGATATTCTAGAATGGTGTTATTATGTTTTATCTGGATTAAAAAAAGAAATAGAAAAAATTGATAAATTATTGGATTATGACTATGTTGCAAAAACTATATTACTGCCGGCAATTAGATATTCAAAAGAGAGAGAATTATTAACAGGTATAGAGAAAAAGATATTAGATGTTGCAATAAAAAAACAAGTATTTCAAAATTCTGATCTCCAAGATGTTTTCAAAAACAAAAAAAAATCAGAAATATCTCGTTGGATACGAAGAATGAAGGAAAGAAATTTAATTGAAACTGAGCAGAAATCTTCACGAAAATATGTCATTAAGTTTTCTCATAACCAAATATTAAGGGGTATTATTAAATCACTTGGTGAAAATGATTTTTTACCTTTAAAAAATGAAAATTGAGAGATTCCCATAACAAAAGCACACACATTCAGATTGAGAGAAAAGTTTACAAGCCATTGGCTTGCGGGCAAGCCACGCCAAAGGCGGGTAAACGTGGCAGGCTCTAAACATTATACTCAAAGTATTAAAGGAAAAAACATCGTATGAGTGAACAAAGTTCCAATAATTTACTACACGGTATAACTTTAGAAAAGATCGTGAATAGTCTGATTGAACATTATAGTTGGGATGAGTTGGGTAAACGCATTAAAATTAAGTGTTTCAATATTGATCCTTCTGTGAAATCCAGTCTAAAATTCCTGCGAAGAACACCATGGGCAAGAAAGAAAGTCGAGGACTTATATATTAATATGAAAAAGAGAGAACTGTAAATCGTTCAAACTTCTTCATAATCCCATTTGATAAGTGCCTGAATTAGTTTATTAAAATCATTTATATAATCGGGTGCCACATCAACTTGCAGATAAGGTTCATTCTTATTGGGAGTAGTATAATTGCACCAGCCTTCAAAGGATTCCAAAATATAACCGAGATAGATAAGTTCTTCGCTTGCAACTTTTATGATAACCCGTTCAGTTCCATCCGCCAAAGTTTCTCTACCTGCAATAGAAAATTTCATCATACCTTCTTTTTTCTAAATCTTAAAGTGTTCTGTAAAATGCTGTCTTTCTGAGGAAATCTTCGAAGTAATCTCTAACGAGGAATCTCAGTACAAGTAGAGATCCTTCCTGAAAACAACGTACAAGATTTATCAGCCTTTGGCTGATTCGTCAGGATGACAAAAACACTCAATTATACAAAACTCTTCTGAACCTTACGGATGGTTGAATTCGTGAAACCTCCGTAATGGTCAGTATATATTTTTCCTTTATAAACACAATTCTAATGAAGTGCGTGTTGTAGAACTTCCTCGATCGTATCAACCAGAATAATATTCAAACCTTTTTTTATCTCTTCATTTACTTCGGTTAAGGAAGGTTCGTTCTTTCTTGGAATTATCACGTTCTTGATCTTTGCTCTTTTCACAGCTATCAATTTCTCAGCCAGTCCACCGATAGGCAGTACACTGCCGGAAAGTGTTATCTCACCTGTCATCGCAAAATTATGTTTCACTTTCCTGTTGGAAAGAATCGATATTATAGCTGTAACCAAAGTCACACCGGCAGAAGGACCGTCTTTGGGAATTGCACCTTCGGGAATGTGGAGATGGAGATCGCATTTTTTATAAAAATTCTCATCGATATTATACTTTTTAGCATGAAGTCTGGCATAACTGAAAGCAGCCTGAGCAGATTCCTGCATCACATCACCCAACTGTCCCGTAAGTTTCAGGTTCCCTTTACCCTTAACTTTTATAACTTCAATTTGCAGTGTTTCTCCACCGAACCTTGTCCAGGCAAGACCGGTAACAAGCCCAACAGCATCTTTTCTGTTAACTTCGGAATAAAGGTGTTTAGGAATACCGAGGTATTCTTCCAGATCATTTGCTTGAACCGAAACTTCCCCTTTCAATTTGCCTTCAACATGCTTCTTTGCGATCTTTCTCAATATCTTGGCAATTTGCCTTTCCAGTCCGCGTACACCGGCTTCTCTTGTATAAAGTTTAATTATTTTTTCTAATGCTTTCTTTTGGTATTTGATCTTAACTTTACCTTTAAGGTCATGTTCCTTAATAACTTTTGGAACCAGATGTTTAGTAGCGATATGAATTTTTTCAAAAGCTGTATAACCGGGTATTTCGATCACTTCCATTCTATCTAATAAAGGTTGAGGAATTGAATTAAGAGTATTGGCAGTGGTAATGAATATCACCTGGGAAAGGTCGTATTCAAAATCGAGATAATGATCACGGAATGAATCGTTTTGTTCAGGATCTAAAACTTCTAATAATGCGGAAGCAGGATCGCCACGGAAATCACTGCTCATTTTATCTATTTCATCCATCATAATAAGCGGATTTGTGGCTCCGGCTTTCTTCATACTTTGAATTATCACGCCCGGAAGCGCACCTACATAAGTTCTGCGGTGTCCTCGTATCTCAGCTTCATCGCGAACTCCACCGAGAGATAATCTTACAAATTTTCTATCCATAGCACGCGCAATTGATTTTCCTAAAGAAGTTTTGCCGACTCCCGGAGGACCGACAAAGCACAATATCTGTCCTTTTACCTTTTCTGCCAGTTTAACAACAGCAAGATATTCCAAAATACGTTCTTTAACTTTTACCAGTCCGTAATGATCTTCATTCAATATATTTTGAGCAATATTAAGATCGAACTCCTTCAACTTGGGCTCAGCCCACGGAAGATCTAATATCCATGTTAAATAAGTATGAGTTACGGAATATTCCGGAGAGTAGGAATTCATGTGAGCAAAGCGTTCAAGCTCACTTTCAGCTTTCTTTTTAGCTTGATCACTCAGATTTGCTTTTTCTATTTTTTTCTTGAATTCAAGTAGTTCGGTTTTATCTTCTTTGGTTATTCCAAGTTCTTTATGGATAGCTTTTAGCTGCTCATTTAAATAATATTCACGCTGTAATTTAGTCAATTTGCTCTTCACGGTGCCATCGATCTTATACTCCAGTTTCAAGATTTGAATTTCCTCGATGACTATTTTATACAATTGAGAAATCGATTTGAAAAGATCACTTAATTCAAAAAGTTGTTGTTTTCTTTCTATATCAAGTTGGATATTTGATAAGGCATAATAGAAGAATTCATCTGCATTTTCAGCATCACTAAGTGGTATCATTGCTTCTTCCGGAATTGACCGGTTAAGATCGATATAGCTTTTAAAAGCTTTTCTAAAGGAACGTAATAATGCTTCACTCTCCAACTCACTTTCCGAAAGCACTTTATCCTGAACTATATAATTTGCAGATAAATATTTCTTATTCCTGCGATATTTTTCTATCAATACTCGTTTTTCACCTTCGACAAGTAACCTCATATTTCCATCAGGAAGCTTCATTATCTGCAATATAATACAAATTGTTCCATAACGATAAAGATCCTTGGCTTTCGGGTCTTCGTCCGTTACGGCTTCATATTTCTGAGTTACACAAATTATCTTTTTATCACTTACCAACGCTGTTTCGGCAGCATGAATAGAAAGTTCTCTGCCAACCAGAAGTGGTGTTATTGTATTGGGAGCTAAAAGCAAATTCCTGAGTGGGATCACCGGTAAGGTTCCCGAATTATTTTTATTTAATGTTACATCTTTTCCAGCCATTTATCCTCCAACTTTAATGTAGAAAAAAAATCCATATATTAAAGGTCAATAATTATTTAATCGATATTAGATAATCTATGAGATTATATAACAATGACAGACCTTGAAAAGGCTTCTTTCAAAAAACTTCTTCTTGCTCAGCACTTTCAAGGTACTCTATTTTCTTCTGAAAGCATTCAGCATCTTGGAAACAATACACCCTGAAAGAGTTAAAAATGTAAGAATATTTGAAAGAGACTTTTTCAGGGTTATTATTATTTTATCTTCTCGAAAATTCGAATGGATCGAAATTATGCCCGAACGAGAAATAGAAATATTTCTTTTCATCCTCATCCAGAGCAGCACCGATTCTTAATGATCCGAGGAAAGTGTTATAGCCCAGTTTTACTCCGGCAGCTTTAAATAAGTCGTCTTCGGGGATCCAATAATCAACATCTCCAAGCTGCAGCACGTTGAACTGCATATCACAGAAAAAATTCTTTATGAAATTAAACCTCACTGCGATTGTATTGATCTTATAAATAGCAGCACTTTTCTCGGCTGGATAAAGTCCCATAAAGCTATCTATTCCGCCAATGTAGAACGGATCGAATTCCTCTTCTTTGCTATCAAAATGGGAACCATATTCAAATTGATATTTTACGGAAAAATTATGACCAAACGGTATTAGCAATCTCAATTTAGAATAAAATTTTCTATTCCCTACATCACTGTAAATTCCCTCTCTTGCAGTTGATAGTTTTGCTATAAATTGTACTCCATGCATTGGGAAGATGTAATCATCCAAACTTTCATGATACAGTTTGATACCTAATCCCGAAGAATAGAACTCACTATTCTCAAATTCACCGATATGCTTATACAACCTAGATCTATAAGTGTATCCGTAAAGCTCGGCTACAATCGAGTTCTTAGCATAAAACCCGATACCGGAAGTTGCGCCGTATTCTAATGAATATGCACTATTTGTTTTTGTGTGATCTTCTCCGTAAGAATAAAGTTTCTGTTCTTTAACATACGGAAAAGCCCGAAAATAAATCCCCCAATGTTTACCAAAATTCTTAACATAATCTACATTCAATTCATTTTTATCACCAATTTGTGCATTTACCAGCAGTTTTGAATTACGCTGAATATAATTATTTAATTCCAGAGTTAACCCGACTACTATCTCTTGATCCGTATTGGAAGAAAGAGCAAGACCAAGACGTTTCCTGTTTTTTTCTTTAACCTTCAAAATTAGCTCATATTCTTCATTTACATAATTTAGCACAGGATAAATATATTTAAAATATTGTGAATTGTATGCCCCTTCTACCGCCTGAATAATTTCATTTTTAGAATAAGAAACACCTTTTTTCAAACCGGCATATTCCTTTACCTTCGCATTACTTAGATGCTCATTACCAATAACCGAAATTTTTCTGAAGCTAATTTTAGATGGTGTGGTGTTAACAAATT
Source organism: Candidatus Cloacimonadota bacterium (assembly GCA_030600585.1). Classification (GTDB taxonomy): domain Bacteria; phylum Cloacimonadota; class Cloacimonadia; order Cloacimonadales; family TCS61; genus Tenebribacter. The sequence goes on from JAUVLU010000063.1 coordinate 9,227, forward strand.
TTCTTTCTTTACGTTTAGGAAGTTCTTTTAGTTTTTCAATGTGTTCCCTTGCTGCGATTTCACCGAGATCTATTATTTTCTTCTTATTATCAAAATCATAATTGGAAATTTCAAATAATTCCGGCTTGATCAAAATATTACAAAGTTCGATAGATTTTTTTACATTATCGGTCATACTAAAATTAATTGTCTGATCTAAAACTTTTATCAGGTTATCTAAATTTTCTTTAGATCTTAGTTCGGAACTCAACTGCAAACCGATAATAGTATCGGCACCCATTTCCTTCACTATTTTGGAAGGTAAATTTGTCCTGATCCCGCCATCGATATAAATCTCTTCTCCCAATTTCATCGGTTCTAATATAGAAGGCGCAGACATCGAAGCACGCATTGCTTCATGGAGATTACCTTTTTCAAAAACCTGCATCTCCCCTGTTATAATATTCGTAGCCACACATTTGAATTGTATCGGAAGTTGATTGAAATCATTGATATTTGATACCGGATAAGTGTAATCAAAAAATGTATTTATTAATTTGGAACCGGAGAACAAAGCTTCGGGAAGTCCGGGATGAAATTTATCATCGAGATCAAAAAAGTAGTTGGCATAAGGCATCCATCTTTTCTGTCCGATATATAGATCTTCCCGCGAGACAGCTTCATCAAATATATTATCAAAATCGGTATTGAGGATCATATCTTCAATTTCTTCGGCAGAATATCCCATTGCATACAACCCGCCAACAACTGCGCCCATGCTGGTGCCGGCAATGTAATCGACCTTAACATCAAGTTCATCTATCACCTTTAGAATGCCGATATGAGCCAAACCGCGAGCACCGCCTCCGCTGAGAGCTAATCCAACCTTCTCTTCCGAATACAGAGAGATCACAATTAATACGATCATCAAAACCAATATATATTTACATTTCATAAACTAACCAAAAAAGACGAGGCTTGCGCCCCGTCTTTTTATTATTTATACTACAAAACTGTGTTATTCAGTAACATCCAATTCTGTTGTGTCTTCTTCAATTTCATCTTCAATG
>JAUVLU010000074.1 GCA_030600585.1 Candidatus Cloacimonadota bacterium
GTTCATTGATTATTTTTATTCTAAGCTCTGAGTTAATTGCTTTCATCTGAGAGAGCTTGTTTACAATAAATACATTTTCAATCATTCAAAATCCTTCTATTTATTTTGGTCAAAAAAAATTAGACCAATAATATCTGTCAATTTTTTTTCCTTTTTAATTTTGTAAAAAAAAAAGCTCCGAGTTTTCGGAGCATTATGAAGATACATTTTAAAGATCATCCAGATCTCGAAGGTCTTTTATATGACAGTTATAAATTTTGAATTAAAAGAGCTTGATCTTATTCTCTATTGAAAATTATCAGACCAACTAATAACGTAAAAATAAATCTCTTTTTCATTTTCTCTCCTATTAATTATTTTCTCAAAAACATTATCAAACCAAACAAACCATGAAAAAAGAAATAAACAGATATTATCATTTGTGCCCAACTTGCATTTATAAAATCTGCTAATCCCGGAACATCATTACACAGCTTTACGACAACAATTCCTGCAATTGTTGCAGCCAGTGTGAAATGATTTACCCTATAAAAAAGTGAATGATCCCTTTCGTCTAAATCCTTTCTTTTAAAGAAACTATAAAACAAGGCTCCTCCTCCCATTCCAATGGGTAAACCTTCTAAAAGTCCTATAGGTTTTTTATAAAGAATCAATAAAGTAATGAAAGCTGCACCCATAATTAATTCGACTAAATAATTTTGAAGACGGGATTTTCTGGTAATTCTATTTGATTTTTTCATATTTCTTCCCCGCTAAAAGCAATTACTGCTGCCGGAAGTGTATGAGCCAGATAGATCAAACAGGCTGCCAGCAATACATCTATCGGTTTCCCTTCTGCTACGGCAAATAAAAAAATCAATACAAGACTAATAATCACAAATATTGTGTAAGAATATTTTATAGCTGTATGAACTATTTGCAATTCTCTTTCATCCAGTTTTTTTTGTGATCTGTGAACCAATTTCCAAAAACCCGATCTGTTAAAAGCAAAATTAAAACTGATTATTATTGCTATTAATGGTATTATCTCCAAGATTAAGAAGAATTTATTACAATCCAATAATTTAATTGCGTAGAAAATAACGAGCATCAACATAAGTGAAACATAATTTATAACTACTGCAGTTCTATTTTTCTTTTTCATTTTTCCTCCAGATTTAGATTATTCTCTATTGAAAATAATTAGACCGAACAGTCCCTGTCCGATATAGAAGCCGGAAAGGCTTAAAATTAGCCAATTTTCCTGCATAATCACATTCCCGTGAAATCCAAGTTGATGGATAATAACCATTACAATTACCATCAAAGAAAAGGCATAATTATTTGTTTTGTAAAGCAATTGATATTCACGTTCATCAAATTTCTTTTTGAAGAAAGCAAGCACTGCCAATAAAGCCATACTAACCATGCCTACTGGTCCAAACAATAAAACACCCACCCAAGTAATTATTCCAATTATTAGAGTGTAAATAAATCTTCTTTTCATTATTCCTCCATTTCTAACTTTTCAGGAAATAAAATATTCCGATCAAACCACGAGTTAACGAACCAAATCCTATAAAACCGTAGAACCAGTTAAACTCTGGAAACTTAAAGTAAATAATTGCCATTATCGCTCCCAGAAATGAAGCATGCAATGCAGAAACTTTGAATGATAAAGCTGTTTCTCTTTCATCAGGAATATTGTGGATTAAGATCAATCCGATAAAAAATGGGATCAAACCAAGTAATCCGATATCACCATATAATTTCGTAAGGATCAAAACCAGGATTCCTGAAATCACTTCGATTACAAAAAAAAGTACGTTATTTCCTCTAATTTTCATTTTTCCCCCAAATAAAATATTTCTTCTACATTAACTTTAAATACTCGCGCAATCAATAAAGCTAATTTCATTGATGGATTGAATTTTCCTTTTTCAATAGCGATTATCGTCTGACGCGACACACTCACTTTTTCTGCCAGTTCTTGTTGTGTTAGTTCGCCATTCATAAACCTGAATTGCTTTAATTTATTTTTCAGTTCATTCAATATAACCTCCCATTCTCAATCTCCAATCTCCAATCTCCAATCTCCAATCTCCAATCTCCAATCTTTTTCTCTCTCAATTCACAAAACCGAAGTTGTCTTTTGTTTACTTTATGTCAAGTTTTATTTACATTGTGTTATGTTTTGTTTACTTATTATTGCCTGTATGCTTTGTCATTCCCGCAAAAGCGGGAATCTCTCTCCATACAAAAAATCAAATAGCTTGACGAAGATTCATAATTTTCATTTTTTTTATTTTAATAACAAAGGAGAGTATATGAGTGATAACAAATTACCCTTTTGGCCAGAAAGAAAAGTCATGGCAGAAATTCTATTTGCCAATAATAAATTTAGAATCCCTGAATTTCAACGTAATTATTCTTGGGGGGAAGATCAAATTGAAGACTTTTGGAACGATCTAATGGATGATTCAGATAGTAACTTTATTGGCTCATTTGTTCTAAATTATGAAAATCTGAAAACAGAAAAAGAAGAAAGCCCACATTTTGGACATATCGACATTATAGATGGACAACAAAGAGTAATTACAATTTCTTTATTCTTAGCCGTAATCCGAAATATTGCCAAAATAGAAAAATTTACAGAATTAGCAAACCGAATTCAAAGAAATACTTTAGGATTTGAAGATCCCGTTGATGGACAAACAACAACTAGGATAATCTGTGGAGAATCTCTTCATGATTTTTATATTACAAATGTGCAAAAAGAAAATTCAGACATATTTTCAGTTGTTACATCAGAAAAAGAAAAAAAATTAGTTGTGGATAATGCACTATTTTTTAAAGCAAAAATTGAGGAGGAATTCAAAAACGCACCCAATAAAGAAGAAAAGCTAAAAGAAATATATTCCAGAGTAAGAAAAATCATCACAATTCAAATTCGAATTGATGATGAAGATGATGCGTTTGAAATATTTGAGACTTTAAATGCAAGGGGAATTAATTTGACTTTAGGTGATCTATTAAAAAATCTTATATTTGGAAAACTTAAAGATAAACCTGATCTTAAAGCACGTTGGGAGACTATAATTTCGAATCTAAAAGAGGTAAAAATAGATCTTGCTAGATTTATCAGATATTTTTATATTTCAAAATATTCTTTTTTGTCTGGTAAAAAAATATTTAAAGAAATAAAAAAAGAGCTTAAAACAATTCCAGACTATGATAAATTCTTAAATGATTTAGTTGTTGCATCTAATCATTTTAAGTTATTTTTAAATAATAGTCTTGATGATTGGTCAGAATATGATAATTCAAAGATTATTTACAATTCAATGAGCGGTATTAGAATAATGGACATAACTCAGTGTTATGTTCTTTTTCTATCTTTAATGAGAAATGATTTTTCTAAAATAAGATGGACTAATTTCTTTCAATTAATAGAAAAATTTTCATTTATTTACTTCTTTATATCTAAACAACCTGCAAATAAAGTTGAAAGATTGTATTCAAAAATTGCAATTGAAATTGAGAAACATTCTAAAGAACATGCAAATAAGCAATTAAATTTGTTAGATAGATCTTTTAGAGATTTAAAAGAAGAACTTATTAAAATAAAACCTGAAAGATCTTTATTCATTGAGAAATTTGGATATATAAAATACACAAATTCTCCGGTGATAAGAGATCGGATAAGATACATTTTAACACAAATAAATAATTCTAAAACTACTGGTGAACACATTATTGATTTTACAAATGTTAATATTGAACATGTCCTTCCAAAAAATCCAACAAAATGGGGATTAACAAAAACTTCAATAAAACTCTATGTCAATAAATTAGGTAATCTAACATTGTTACATCATAAAATTAATTCTGATATAGGAAATGATATTCTATCAGTTAAACTTCCCGAATTAAAGAAATCAGAGATTCAAATAACAAAAGATTTTGTTGTTAAATTAAAGAAACTTAATAAATGGGAAGAAGAAGATATTTTAACAAGACATAAACAATTATCAGAAGAATCATACGATACAGTTTGGAAATATTGGTAACCCTTCGGACTCAAATCTCTATAATCGAAGTAAAAACTTCGTAAATATTCCATTATCATCCGGCAACTGCCGGAAAAGACAGTAAGCTATTTCTCAAAGACAGACCCGGTGAAATATTCAGCAAGCCGAATTTCACAGGTTAAAAGCTTTTGAGTTACTATATCACACCAATTCTGTGACTTGGCGATTCTGTGTTGAAAAAATCCGTGTAAATCCGTGAGCTATTTCTCAAAGACAGACCCGGTGAAATATTCAGCAAGCCGAATTTCACAGGTTAAAAGCTTTTGAGTTACTATATCACACCAACTATTTTGCCGATCTTTTCAAATTTCTCAAGCGCAAAATCAAGTTGATCTTTTGTATGAGTTGCCATGAAACTTGTACGTATGAGAGTATCATTAGGCGGTACAGCAGGTGGAACTACGGGATTA
>JAUVLU010000022.1 GCA_030600585.1 Candidatus Cloacimonadota bacterium
TTTTTAAAAAATAGAATAAATGAACTTCTTCACAAACATACACAACAATCATTAAAAAGAATTGAAAAAGATACTGATCGTAATTTCTTCATGGGACCTGAAGAAGCTAAAAAATATGGGATCATTGACGAAGTAATTGCGACTAGAAAAGATTCAATTTTAGCAGGAAAATCTGGAGAGTAGTATGGAACAACAAAACAAATGCTCATTCTGCGGTCGATCTGAAGTTGAAACAAATTATCTTATTAAAGGTATAAGTGGAAATATTTGTGAAGAATGCATAAAGATGTGTTCCACGATTATAGAATCTGAATTTCAGAAAAAAGAGATGGATAACTTCATTCTGCCTACACCAAAAGAAATCCATGAACTTCTAAATCAGTATGTGATCGGTCAGGAAAAAGCTAAAAAAATAATCTCTGTTTCAGTTTATAATCATTATAAAAGGATCTTTAAGCAAGATACGAAAAGTGATATCGATATTGAGAAGAGTAATATTTTAATGATCGGACCAACCGGTTCCGGTAAAACTCTCATTGCACAAACACTGGCGCGAATTCTCAAGGTTCCTTTTGCTATTTCTGATGCGACAACCTTAACCGAAGCAGGATATGTTGGTGAAGATGTAGAAAACATTCTGGTCAGGCTCCTGCAAAACGCCGATTACGATATTGAAAAAGCTGAAAAAGGAATTATCTATATTGATGAACTTGATAAGATCGCCAGAAAATCTGAGACACCGTCAATAACGAGAGATGTTTCCGGTGAAGGTGTTCAGCAGGCATTATTAAAGATCTTAGAAGGCGCAAAAGTTAATGTCCCTCCTAAAGGCGGCAGGAAACATCCGCAACAGGAATTCATCGAGATAAATACAAAAAACATCCTGTTTATCACGGGTGGTGCATTTTTCGGGTTAGATAAGGTAATACAAAATCGACTTAAGAAAAAAGCTGTCGGATTTGATGCGGATATAATTTCCAAAAAAGATATAGATCCGGATTTCTTTAGTAAAACAATACCAAATGACCTGGTGAAATATGGTCTGATCCCGGAATTAGTCGGGCGTATTCCTGTAATATCCTCTTTACACGAACTTGATGAAGAAGCTCTTGTTGCAATTCTAACCAAGCCCAAGAACGCTATTTGCAAGCAATATACAAAATTATTCGAAATTGAGAATGTGAAACTCGATTTTGGAATTGATGCTCTCAAAGAAATTGCTCATTTGGCAATTAAACAAAAAACCGGAGCTCGTGGATTACGTGCAATAATGGAAAAATTTATGCTTGATATTATGTATGAAATTCCCGAGATAAGTAATATAAAAGAGTGCTTTATTTCAGCAGATGTTGTTCTTGGAAAGACAGATCCGGTATTTTCTTATGAGGACAAAAAAAAGGAGCAGTCTGCTTAAGAAGCTGTTGAAAGAAATGTTTTCATCCTGAACTCGTGTCATCCTGCTTGCCAAGCCGAATCCCTCTGCTGTCTCCCTTTTAGTAAGAAAAGGGAGATCATAAGAAGCCGTTGGAAGAATTGATTTGAGATTTTCGATTAACAATTATACGATTTGAGAATTAAAAATTCTGTCTTTCCGTCAAAAGCCGGACACAGTCTGAGGATTGTCAGCCTAAGGCTGATAAAAACATACATAGACATTCGACGACTTGTCACGGCGTAGTCCCGAAAATCGGGACGAAGACGGAAGAATCTCAGTTTTTTTTAGTTCTCGTTACTCCGGCACTTGACGGATTGTCTTCGTAACGCTGAACAACACAGAATAATTATTACAGAATATGTTTTATACTCTACACGTAAAGACGTGTAATTTATTTTCTAATTGACATTTAATAATAATATTTACAAATTAGGTTTTGATTTTAATAATTAATTTGCAACATTGGAATTTAGGAGAGAAGATTTGAGGTTTATACAGAAGATTTGGGGACATAAAAGTTCAAAAATAAAAAATGACGGTGTAAATGGCGGTGTAGATGACGGAGTAAATCAAGTTTTTAAGTTCATCGAATCCAATCCAAAAATTAAAGTTAAAAATATACAAAATTGTAGCATAAAATAGAAGAGTTAAAAAAAGATTAAGGATAACTGGAATGAACTTTAAAGAGAAAGCAAATTTGATCTGGAGTGTTGCAGATTTACTTCGTGGTGATTACAAACAATCTGATTACGGAAAGGTGATTTTACCGCTAACCGTTTTGAGACGTTTGGATTGCGTCCTTGCTCCGACAAAACAAAAAGTGTTAAATTATCTGCCAAAAATAAAATCGTCCGCAACTGACAGCACGAAAGATTTGATTCTAAATAGTAAAGCTGGTCATAATTTTCATAATCGAAGCCAATTTGATTTTGCAAAACTAAAAGCTGACCCAGATAATATTGCAGCAAACTTAAGAAATTACGTTACTGGTTTTTCTGCAAGTGCAAGAGAAATTATTGAATATTTCAATTTCGATGACCAAATAGAAAGAATGGACAATCCGCAAGCCGATATTCTTTTTCAGGTAATTACAAAATTTGCTGAGATTGATCTTTCCGATATGGAAAGTATGGAAATGGGATATGTTTTTGAAGAATTAATAAGAAGATTTTCCGAGCAATCTAACGAGACAGCAGGAGAACATTTTACTCCAAGAGAAGTAATAAAACTAATGGTGAACCTTCTCTTCATCGCTGATAATGACATTCTAACAAAAGATGGAATTGTAAAAACTTTATACGATCCTGCTTGCGGAACAGGTGGAATGCTTTCGGTTGCAGAAAAACATCTTAATGATTTTAACAGCAAAGCAAAACTTGAAGTATTCGGTCAGGAGATAAATCCTGAATCTTACGCAATCTGCAAATCCGATATGCTGATAAAATCTCAAAATCCTTCCAATATTAAATTCGGAAATACATTTACCTTTGATGCACTTTATGATGAAAAATTTGATTATATGCTCTCAAATCCTCCCTTTGGTGTAGATTGGAAAAAAGCAAAAAATATCATTAAAGCTGAATTTGATAACAAAGGATACTCAGGCAGATTCGGTGCAGGTTTACCAAGAATTAATGATGGTGCACTACTCTTTCTGCAACATATGATTTCCAAAATGAAACCAAGCGGAACCAGAATAGGAATTGTATTTAACGGTTCACCATTATTTACGGGACAAGCAGGAAGCGGTGAAAGCAACATCCGAAAGTGGATAATTGAAAACGATTGGTTAGAAGCCATTATTGCTCTTCCCGACCAGCTCTTTTATAATACGGGAATTTCAACTTACATCTGGATTCTTAACAACAACAAAGATCACGAACGAAAAGGAAAAATCCAACTGATCAATGCAACAGGTGCAAAAGATGATGAATTGATAAAAGGTGTAAAGACGCAAGATATTGCGTCTCTGACAGAAAACCGTTTCTATGAAAAGATGACCAGAAGTTTGGGAAACAAAAGAAAGAAAATTGCAGAAAACGGAGAAGAAAAAGGAATCGGATTCATCACAAAACTTTACGGTGATTATGTAGAAAATGAATTTGTGAAAATTTATCCGAATGAATTTTTTGGTTATCAAAGAATTACTGTTGAGCAACCCCAAAAAGATGAGAACGGTAAGATTATCCGAGATAAAAAAGGAAAACTAAAACCTGACGCAACTTTAAGAGATTATGAAAATATTCCATTCCTAAAGAAGCAAAAAGACGGAAAATTAGTTCAGCAAACTATCGCAGAATATTTTGAACGAGAAGTTGTTCCGCATCTTCCAAATGCTTGGATAGATAAAAGCAAAACAAAAATCGGTTATGAAATAAATTTCACAAAATACTTTTATGAATTCAAAAAACTTCGTTCGCTTACAGAAATAAAAGCTGACATTTTGGCATTGGAAGAAGAAACTGCAAACCTTGAAAAAGGTGTTTTATTATGAAAAACAAAATCATAAATAAACAGGATTTAATAGGTAATGAGCTGCAATTCAGATATATTATTGATTTGATTGCTCAGACAAAACAGCGAGTATATAAAACAGCAAATACACAACTAATTGATCTGTATTGGAGTATCGGAAAATATCTGCATAAGCAAGTCGAAGAGAACAGTTGGGGAAAATCGATAATTAAACAACTCTCACAATTTATTCAAGATTCACATCCGAATATAAAAGGATTTTCCTCCCAGAATTTATGGCGAATGAAGCAACTTTTTGAATATTATAAAGATTTTCCAAAACTCTCGACGGTGTTGAGAGAAATCCCTTGGTCTCATAATATACGGATTTTATCTTCTGCGAAAAGTGTTGAGGAAAAAGAGTTCTACATTCGATTGGCAATAAAGGAACGGCTTTCTTTCAGAGAATTGGAAAGGCAAATTAATAGTTCTTATTTTGAAAGAGTGATGTTAGGAAATTCAAAACTCTCAACAGTGTCGAGAGAATTGCCGCAGAATATCACCAATGTATTTAAAGATACTTATGTTTTGGAAATGTTTCAACTTCCATCGTCTCATTCCGAAAAAGATTTGAAACATAAAATATGCAAAAATATTAGTTCCTTTTTACTTGAATTCGGTCGTGACTTTGCCTTTATGGGTGAAGAATATCCTCTTCAAGTAGGAAATCAGGATTTTGCAGTCGATTTACTTTTCTATCACAGAAACTTACAGTGCTTAGTGGCAATTGAATTGAAAACTGAAAAATTCAAACCTGCACATCTCGGACAACTGAACTTTTATCTTGAAGCCCTCGACCGTGATGTAAAAACACCAACAGAAAATCCGAGCATTGGAATTTTGCTCTGCAAAGGAAAAGATGATATTGTTGTGGAATATGCTTTAAGTAGAAATCTTTCTCCCACTCTAATTGCCGATTATAAAACACAACTGCCAAATAAAAAATTGCTCCAACAAAAATGGCAGGAAATTTTGGAACAATTTGATAACAGTGATGATTAATGAAAAAATACGATAAATATAAAGACTGCGGAATTGAATGGATTGGAGAAATTCCTGAACATTGGGAAGTGAAGAAGTTAAAATATATTGCTAAAATTAAGACAGGATATACACCGTCAAAAAATGATGCAGCAAATTATTCTGATGATGGGACAATTTGGGTAAAGCCTGATATTTTAAATCAATTTGTTTCAATTACTAATTCCAATGAGAAGATTTCAGAACAAGGAATTAAGAGACAAAATATTATTCCAAAAGGTTCTGTTTTAGTTTGTTGTATTGGGTCAATTGGTAAGTTTGGAGTTGCAGGAATTGATTTAGTAACAAATCAACAAATAAATTCATTGATTTTCAAACATTATGTGATTTCTGATTTTGGTAAATTTATTATTTCAGCGTCCAAGTTTGAGCATATTAAGCAAGCAAATGGTAATGTAGTTAAAATATTAAATACAGAAGGACAAAGTAGAATTGTCTTTGCCATCCCATCCAAACCAGAACAAACCGCAATCGCCAACTTCCTTGACCGCAAAACAGCAGAAATAGATAACTTGATTACCCAAAAAGAAAAACTGCTCAAACTCTACGATGAAGAAAAAACTGCCATAATCAACCAAGCTGTTACAAAAGGTGTCCCTCGTAAAGACGGAAAATCTTCCGTCTCCTTTAAAGACAGCGGTGTTGAATGGCTGGGTCAAATTCCTGAGCATTGGGAAGTGAAGAGAGTTAAGCATTTATGTTATGTAAAGGGTCGTGTTGGTTGGAAAGGATTAAAATCAAGCGAATTTTTGCAAGAAAGTTATTCATATTTAGTAACTGGAATTGATTTTAAAACAAGTAGAATAAATTGGAAAAACTGTTATCAAATCGATAAAGAAAGATATGAAGAAGATCCATATATTCAATTAAAAAATTACGACTTACTAATTACAAAAGATGGAACAATTGGTAAACTTGCAATTGTAGAAGATTTAAATAAACCTGCTTGTTTAAATAGCGGAATTTTTGTTGTTAGATCTTTATTAAATTCTTTTTCGACAGAATTTCTGTATTGGATTTTATTTTCTAATGTTTTTAAGAAATTTAATTCTTATACTTCTTATGGTTCTACAATTCAGCATTTATATCAGAATGTTTTTATAGAATTTGCATTTGGAGTGCCAAATATTGAAGAACAAACCGCCATCGTCCAACACATCGAAACCAAAACAAACAAAATAAATACCAAAATAACCAAAACCGAGAAATTAATTGAATTATTGAAAGAATACAAAACCGCTTTGATCAGCGAAGTGGTAACAGGGAAAATTGATGTGAGGGAAGAAAAATGAACCACGAAAAGCAAGACGGTGACAATTTGTCACCAACTGAAACTCGAAAGTTTACTTTTTCATTTCGTGTCTTGGTGTCTTTGTGGTTAAAAAGATTAAGGAATAAAGAATGACTAAAATAACATCCGAGAAAACATTTGAATCAGCAATCGTTGAATCATTAATTGAAAATGGTGGATATTCCCAAGGGAATTCAGAACAATATTTTCCCAAACTGGGAATGTTCAAATATGAGATTTTATCTTTCTTACAAAATTCTCAACCAGAAAAATGGGAGAAAATTATTGCTGTTCACGGTGTAGATGATGTTGGTGACAGAATTATCGGACGCATAAATAAAGAGATGGATTTGCGAGGAAGCCTCGATGTTATCCGCAACGGTTTCACGGATTACGGAGTTCGCTTCAAACTTGCTTTCTTCCAACCCGAAACTGGCTTAAATCCTGAAACTGAGATTCTTTATAACAAGAATCAATTAAAAGTATATCGTCAGGTTTATTACAGCGATAAGAATAAAAATTCCGTTGATCTCGTAATTTCATTGAACGGAATTCCCGTTGCCACGATAGAATTAAAAAACCGCTTTACAGGGCAAAGCACAGCCAATGCCAAAAAGCAATATAACACAACCAGAGATTTTAGAGAACTGCTTTTTAAATTTAAGAAAAGAGCGTTAGTTCATTTTGCCGTTGATGACGAAGAAGTTTTTATGACAACCAAAATTGCGGGAGAGAAAACTTTCTGGCTACCGTTTAATAAAGGCAATAATAAAGGAAAAGGAAATCCCATAAATCCTGATGGCTACAAAACAGATTATCTTTGGAAAGATATTTTGGTGAAAGATAGTTTCTTGGAAATCATTCAACGTTTTATTCATCTACAAAAAGAAGAGATTGAAATTGACGGTAGAACTTTCAACAAAGAAAAAATGATATTTCCTCGTTATCATCAACTTGATGTCGTAAAAAAAATTACAGCAAATGCCAAGGTGACAGGAGCAGGGAAAAATTATCTTGTTCAGCATTCGGCTGGTTCGGGCAAAAGTAATTCCATTGCCTGGCTTGCTTATCGTCTTTCCAGTTTGCATAATAAATTTGATGAGCGAATTTTTGACAGCGTAGTGGTTGTTACAGATCGTCGAGTTTTAGATCAACAATTACAAAATACGATCTATCAATTTGAGCATAAAACAGGAATCGTTAAGAAGATCGATAAGAACAGTCAACAGCTTGCAGATGCTATTTCTGCAGGCTCTCACATAATCATTACGACATTACAGAAATTTCCGTTTGTGATAGATAAAGTGGGTTCTCTTCCAAACAAAAAATATGCTGTAATAATCGATGAAGCTCACAGTTCTCAAGGTGGAGAAGCTCATAAAAAGATGAAGGAAGTTTTATCTTCTGCAAACGATAATATTGAGGAAGAGGAATTTACTGCTGAAGATTTTATTTTGGAACAAATTGAAAGATCGGCAAAAGCTCGTGGACTGCAAAAGAATATTTCTTTCTTTGCATTTACGGCAACACCAAAATATAAAACGTTGGCGATTTTCGGAGAGAAGACAGGAGACGAGAAACCGCAACCTTTCCATTTATATTCAATGCGTCAGGCTATTGAAGAAGGTTTTATTTTAGATGTTTTAGAAAATTATACGACTTATGAATTGTTCTTTAAACTATCTAAAGTAATTGAAGATGATCCCAAATTGAATAAGAAAAAAGTGGCTCGTGCGATTGGTCGCTTTGTTAATTTTCATCCGCATAATTTAGCGCAAAAAGCAGAAATTGTAATTGAGCATTTCAAACAAGTTGTCTCACACAAAATCGGTGGAAAAGCCAAAGCAATGTTTATAACTTCTTCTCGTAAACTTGCCAAAAGATATTATGAAGAATTCAATAAATACATCAAATTAAAAGGTTACACGAACGAGATTAAAATTTTGGTCGCATTTTCGGGAAAAGTTATTGATGATAATTATCCTGACGGAGTTTCCGAACCTGAACTTACTGGATTCAGCGAAAGCGAACTGCCGAGAGTCTTTAACAAAAATGAATACAAAATTTTGATAGTTGCCGATAAATATCAGACAGGTTTCGATCAGCCAATGTTGCACACAATGTATGTTGATAAAAAACTTTCGGGAGTTAGAGCCGTTCAAACGCTTTCCAGACTGAACAGAACAGCACCGGGAAAAGAAGATACATTTATTCTGGATTTCGTAAATGACAGACAAACAATTTTAGAAGCTTTTCAGGAATATTACGAAAGAACAATTGTATCAGAAGAACCGAAAATAAATCATCTTTACGATCTGAAAGCAAAATTGGACGAAAAGCAGATTTATTGGAATTCGGAGATTAATGCTTTTGCGAATCATTATTTTAAATCTTACGGAAATTTTACAAATAAAGATCAAGCTCGTCTTTATTCTTTTATCGATCCTGCTGTTGATAGATTCAACGCACTCGAAGAACAAGAAGAAAAAGATGAATTCAAAAAAAGCCTGAGAACTTGGCTAAATCTTTATGCTTTTTTTGCTCAAATTATGCCTTTCAAAGAATCCAATTTTGAAAAGTTTTATGCTTACGGTAAACTTCTTCAAACTAAATTGCCCAAACCTGACATTTCAGAACAATTAAAACTGATCGATGAAATAGCTCTGGAATATTATCGTTTGCAAAAAATCAAAGAAGGCTCAATCGAATTATCAAAAGGTAAAGATGGTGAATTAGACGGTGTTTCGGAAGCTGGTATAAAAAGAGCAAAAGAAGAAAAAGCACCGTTGTCTGAAATCATTGATATTTTGAATGAACGATTCGGAACAGAATTTGAAGAAGCTGATAGACTGTTCTTTGAGCAAATTGAAACGGAACTTATTCAAGATGAGAAATTACAAACTCAAGCACGAGCCAATAAAATGGACACTTTCAAATATGCTTTCGACGATATGTTCTTTAATAAATTGATCGAGCGAATGGAACAAAATCAGGACATCTTCGATAAAATTGTGGAGAACAAACCTTTCGGTAATCTGGTTCGAGAATTGATGTTGAAAAAGGTTTATCTGAAGTTGAATGAAGAGATTGCGAAATGATAAAATGTGCCTAACACAAGCACCCACAGCCAAGCAAGAAGAAAAGTTTACAAGCCAGTCATAGGTTTACAAGCCAGCCAGAGGTTTACAAGCCTTTGGTTTGCTGGTAAACCACGCCATAGGCGGACAAACGTGGCGTCCCGAAAGATTTCGGGAGAAGTTGAGAAAAAACATCGGATTGTCCGAAGGTCATCCGATTGTTTTTGGAAATCAGCAGTTGAAGATTCAAGAAGTCAACATTCCAAAGATTCGACAAGTTAAGGTGAATGAGTAGAAATCGTTTGCTGGCAAGCCCGCCAAAGGCGGGTAAACGTGGCATGCCGCCATTAACAGTCTTTTTCTTCTGATTCGTCATCGGTCAGCGACCGGAGTAAACTCTGCCGGATAATAATTTGCAAAATATTGAATCCTCAAAAAAAAATGTTGATTATTTTTTTTGTTCTAATAAATTTGGATATATAAGAGTTCAAGCTGAAAAGGAGATGTTATGGTTAAAAAAAACATTAATAATATCAATCCTAATAAAGCAAATTCTAATCTTGTATTAGCCTCTGAAATATTACCGAATAATCTAACAATTCTTCCTGCAGCAAAGCATCCTATATTCCCGAACATGATGATACCGCTTACATTTTCTGACGATAGATCAATGCAGATCATTCAATACGCTTATGAAAACAACAACAGGCTTTTAGGAATTACACTGATAAAAAAAGAAGATAAATCCGATTTTTGGAATTCAGAACTGTATGAAGTCGGCACTATTGTTAAAATACTCAAAATAACACCTTTGAGTGAAAATGCTTTCCAGATGCTGATTCAGGGGTTACAAAGATTTACAAAAATACGAACAGCCTGGAAAGACCCTTACCTTACATGGAAAGTGAAATATTATTATGAACCTGAATATAAACCGGGTGATGAATTAAAAGCTTACACTCTTTCCATCATGTCATCTTTGAAAGAACTGCTTAAGAAAAATCCGCTTTTCCAGGAGCAGTTAAAATTGATCTTGTCACAAGTCTCTCACCAAAATCCGTCATTAATACTCGATCTTGTTGCATCTATTCTTAATGCGGAAGCTGAAAAATTGCAAAATGTTCTTGAAACATTCGATCTTATAAAACGAAGTGAGAAATTACTGATCTTATTAAAAGAGGAGATCGAACTTGTCCACCTGCAAGAAGATATAGAAAAACAGATCGAAAGTAAAATATCGAAACAACAGCGTGAATTTTTCTTGAGAGAAGAGCTTAAAATTATTAAGAAAGAATTAGGGTTGGAGAAAGATGATAAAACTGCTGAAATTGATAAAATCGAAAATAAACTGAAAAACCTTAAACTGACGGATGAAGTTTCAACAATAATTCAGGATGAATTAAATAAACTGAAAATGCTGTCGCCTTCTTCTCCCGAATTCAACGTCACAAGTTCATATCTCAATGCTATTGCAGATCTGCCGTGGGGTGTATATTCCAAAGATAGAGTTGATATTAAAAAGGTAAGAAAATTATTAGATGAAGACCATTATGGCTTGAACGAAGTCAAAGAAATGATCCTGCAATTCATAAGCACAATAATCAGACGAGGATCTGTTATCGGTTCTATTTTATGTCTTGTTGGACCTCCCGGTGTGGGAAAAACTTCTGTAGGAATATCTATTGCTAATGCTATGAATAGAAAGTTCTTCCGGTTTTCACTTGGCGGTATGCAGGATGAAGCTGAGATCAAGGGTCATAGACGTACCTACATCGGAGCTATGCCCGGCAAGATCATGCAGAGTTTAAAAAGATGCGGAACAGCAAATCCTGTTATTATGCTGGATGAGATAGATAAAATAGGAAATAGTTATCGAGGCGATCCTGCTTCTGCCTTATTAGAAGTGCTGGACCCTGAACAGAATACAGCCTTTTTAGATCATTATCTCGATGTACGCTTCGACCTTTCCAAGATACTTTTTATCACTACGGCAAATCAACTTGATACAATACCGAGACCTCTTCTCGATCGTATGGAGATCATAAAACTTTCAGGTTATATTTTAGAAGAAAAAATCGAGATCGCTAAAAGGTATTTAATACCAAAACAATTAGAAAAACATGGTCTTAAAAAGAAAGAGATCAATATTACAGAAAAAGCCATTCATACAATAGTAGATCAATATGCCAGAGAATCCGGTGTAAGAAATTTGGAAAATCAGATAAAAAAAATAATGCGTAAAGTTACTCTTAAATTAACTGAGAAAAAAGGTAATTATTTTTCTATATCAGATAGAAATTTAAAATACTATCTTGGAAAATCTATTTTCACAACAGAAACATTATATAAAAAGTTGATTCCGGGTGTAACACTCGGACTTGCCTGGACATCTTTTGGTGGTACAACTCTCTACATCGAAGCTTCTGCTATCAAGAGCAAATCGGCTGGATTCAAACAGACAGGACAATTAGGTGATGTAATGAAAGAATCTGCCGAGATCGCTTATTCTTATATTCGCTCATTTCTTTGTAATGAAAATACAAAACATAAAGACTTTTTTAATCAACATTATATTCACCTGCATGTACCGGCAGGAGCAACCCCAAAAGATGGTCCTTCGGCTGGAATCACAATGGCGTTGGCACTTCATTCACTATCTATAAATAAACCTGTGCAAAATAATTTTGCAATGACAGGTGAACTTACTTTAACCGGAAAAATTCTTCCCATTGGCGGAGTTAAAGAAAAGACAATTGCAGCACACAGGGTTGGAATATTTGAGTTGATCTTTCCAAAAGAAAATAAAAATGATTTTGAAGAACTCCCAGATTACATCAAGAAAGGAATAACAGCTCATTTTGTTGATTATTTCAAAGATGTTCTTATAATAGCTTATAAATAGGAAAAGCCGTACGGCAAACCGCACGGCTTTGAAATTATGGGGTGGATGATGGGATTTGAACCCACAACGCCCGGAACCACAATCCGGTGCTCTACCGTTGAACTACACCCACCATAAAAAAAATGGCACGCCAAAAGGGATTCGAACCCCTGACCTACGGATTAGAAATCCGTTGCTCTATCCAACTGAGCTATTGGCGCATCCTAAAAAATTTGGTAGCGGCGCAGGGACTTGAACCCCGGACACTCGGATTATGATTCCGATGCTCTAACCAACTGAGCTACGCCGCCAATACAATAGTGAGGATTAGATTTTTTGCTATGATATCGGGGATTATAAACCCGAAATGCTGCCAAAATGTTCTAACTCACATCAACAATTTTTGTTATATAAAGATCAATTAAGACCATCAAAAAATGGTAGCGAGGACAGGATTTGAACCTGTGACCTTCGGGTTATGAGCCCGACGAGCTACCAGACTGCTCCACCTCGCATCAACAGGAAGCAGATAATTTTATTCACCTATTCTGTGTCAAGAAAAAGATAATCAGAAATATCTTGACGGAATTATGCAAAAATCGGCTCTTCCAAAGAGGAGAAAATTAAAAAATATGTTTAATGAATTAATTGTTAGTTATAGTCCATTCGAGAAGAGAATAGCCCTTCTTGAAGATAATAGATTAGTAGAACTTTTTGCTGAAAAGAAAGAGCATCAAATTCTTGTTGGGAACATCTACGTTGGAATAGTAAAAAATGTACTCCCGGGTATGGGTGCTGCTTTTGTTGATATTGGTCTGTCACGAACCGCCTTTCTGCATTTTACCGATATTGACTCAATGACACTGAATA
This sequence comes from Candidatus Cloacimonadota bacterium, assembly GCA_030600585.1. Lineage (GTDB taxonomy): Bacteria > Cloacimonadota > Cloacimonadia > Cloacimonadales > TCS61 > Tenebribacter. The sequence continues at coordinate 13,110 of JAUVLU010000022.1, forward strand.
AAACCAAGAAAAAAATCTTTGCAAAACGAAGATCTTCTGACATTGGGAAAATACTTTCTATCGGGCAGGAAATAGTAGTTCAAGTAAAAAAAGAACCTCTTCTTAAAAAAGGTGCGCGCGTAACAGGGAAGCTTTCAATTCCGGGCAAATTCCTTGTATTTATGCCGGGTGAAAAAAAGGTTGCAATTTCCAGAAAGATATCTTCGGCAAGTGAAAGAACCAGAATCAAGAAAATACTGAAGAAAGTAAAAGATAAAGACGTAGGAATAATAGTGAGAACAGATACGGAAAGTATCAACGAGGAAGATTTTAAACGAGAATATATCGGAATCGAAAGAACCTGGAAATTGATCAATAAACAAGCTAAACATGCAAAACCTCCCGCCTGCATCTATGATGAAAATGATCTGTCTTTTTCTCTTGTACGAGACATTTTTAATTCATCAATAGACAGGATGGTAGTTGATGATAAAAAAATGAAGACCAAAGTTGTTTCCAAACTAAAAGATATAGCTCCTGAGCTTATAAACAGAATAGAATTATATCAGGAAGACTCTCCCATATTCAATGCTTACGGAATAGAAAAAGAGATCGGGAATATCTTTAAATCGAGAGTCAGCCTTCCAAGCGGCGGCAATATCACAATCCAGCAAACTGAAGCGCTTGTTGCTATCGATGTGAATACCGGTAGTTTCACCGGAAAAGATAACTACGAGAAAACAATTACAAAAACAAACTTGGAAGCAGCCATTGAAGCAGCACTGCAAATTCGTTTGCGGGATCTTAGCGGGATCATGGTAATTGACTTTATCGATATGAAAAATGAAAAAGATAGAGAAGCTGTTTATGCTGCTCTTAAAAATGCACTGAAAAGAGACCGCGCAAAACATAAAGTTTATCCTTTCAGCCCTTTAGGTTTGATAGAAATTTCGCGTAAACGAACACGTCCAAGTTTGCTTCTCAGTTATTCCGAGCAGTGCCCGCACTGCCACGGTACCGGTCGTCTTCTTTCCAGAGATTCAATTGCCGTACAGATTTCCCGCTGGCTAAAACGGGCAAACTACTTTATTAAAAAAGATGCCCTGACTATTAAAGTTCACAAAAACGTAAAAAAATTCATTGATGAGAATCCTCATTTCTTTGATGATATTCAAAATTCTATTAAATTTGTAACAGATAGCGGGTTGGATTTTGACAAATTTAAGGTTTTCTCATCCAGGACAAATAAAGAATTTATAAATGAATAAGTGGGTGTATAATATTCTTGACAATATAACCACTCAAAATTTCTTAGATAATCTCATTATGAATTGGTAGATAGAAGGAGATTAAATGTACGCAATAGTAGATTTTAAAGGAACTCAGTTCAGGGTTGAAAAAGACCAAACAATAAGAGTTCCATATATGAGTAAACTTGAAATCGGGGCAGAAATTGAAATGCTGAATGTATTACTTCTGCATACTGATAAAGATACAGTTGTTGGAACACCTACTGTTAAGAATGCAAAAGTTCTTGCTGAAATCACTAACCATCTTAAAGATAAAAAAGTTATTGTTTTTAAGAAGAAAAGAAGAAAAGGTTATGAGAAAAAGCAAGGTCACAGACAAGATTACACTGAAATAATAATTAAAGACATAATCAAATAAGGGGGTAACATGGCACATAAGAAAGGTGTTGGTAGTAGTAAGAATGGAAGAGACAGTAACCCTCAATATCTTGGAGTGAAAAAATATGGCGGTCAGAAAGTTCTGGCAGGTAATATCATTATTCGCCAAAGAGGAACTAGAATTCATAAAGGTGAAAATGTTGGTATTGGAAATGATTATACTATTTTCAGTCTGATTGAAGGTTTTGTAAAATATGAAACTAAAAAGGCAGGACGAAAATTCGTAAGCGTCTTTCCTGAAAGAATTTAATTTAACTTAATATAAAAAGCAGCCGAGGCTGCTTTTTTTTATCTCTAAATTTGATTTTATACAAATAAAATATATTATTTTTGGAGGAAAAAATTTATGTCTAATCTTACAATTAAAGAAATGCAAAACACATTAAACAATATTCTGGTAGATCACAAAAATATTTTACCGGATATTACACGTGTCGATATGATCAAACGATCAGTTGAAAACAAAGAAGCATTAATTTCTGCAAATGGAAATCTTGTTACATGGACCCCGCCGGAATCGACCGGTAGAAGCCCCAAAGATACTCTTATCGTAAAAAGAGAAGAAAGTGAAAATACTATCGATTGGAATTCACCGAACTGCATTCCACTTGAACCAAAAACTTTTGATATGGCTTTTGAAGATGCTGTTGAATTAATTAAGAATAAAAATACTATCTATACAACAAATAGAGTAATTGGTGCTGATCCGCATTTTGCGCTGCCTGTAAAAGTAATAACAGATCAAGCTTTAACTGCATTATTTACCGACAATGTATTCCGCCCGATTCCTTCCGATATAGAAAAAAGTTGTTTTGCGAACAAAGAATTTACACTGCTTGTTTTCCCCTATGACAAACTTGATAGGAACAGGTATAATGGTCTTCTACGAAAATTACCTGACGGAAAAACATCAAATATGATCGTTGCAATGGATTTTGATAGAAGAATGGGAATCATTATAGGTTCTGCTTACGGCGGTAGTGTAAAAAAACTTATGTTCACCGTGATGAATTACTACCTGCCTTCCGAAGGTATTCTCCCATTACATTGTTCTGCTAATGAAGGTGAGAATGGAGATTCAGCTCTTTTACTCGGACTTTCCGGTACCGGAAAAACTACCCTCTCTGCCGATTCCACACGTGCTCTTCTTGGCGATGACGAACATGGTTGGAGTAATAGTGGTATTGCAAATTTCGAAAATGGCTGTTATGCTAAACTTATAAATTTGAAACAAGATAAAGAACCTGAAATTTTTAATGCTGTATTTCATAATGATGAATTTACAAAGCATGGAGCAATTGTTGAAAATTGTATGATGTATCCAGATGGAACTTTTGATCTTGATGACGAAAGATTAACTCCCAATTCAAGAGCATCTTACCCACTTACATTTCTCAGTAATATTAAACATTTATCAACTTCCGGTCATCCAAAAACAATACTCTTCCTCACTGCTGATGCAAATGCAGTTCTTCCTCCGGTTGCTAAACTGAATTCTGAGCAGGCAATGCTTTGGTTCTTGATGGGATATACAAGCAAACTTGCCGGAACCGAAACAGGAATTGTTGAGCCGATCACTACTTTTTCCAGATTCTTCGGTGAACCGTTCATGCCGCGTAATCCCGACCACTATGCTGCACTTCTTGGAGAAAAGATGAAAAAGCATAACACTAAAGTTTATCTCGTTAACACCGGTTGGAGTGGTGGTCCTTATGGAACCGGCGCGCGAATGGATATCAATTTAACCCGCAAACTTGTTAATGCAGCTCTTAACGGAACCTTAGAAAATGTAGAATATTATAAAGATGAAATTTTTCACATTCTTGTTCCCAAAACCTGCCCGGGTGTAGATCAAAATATTCTAACAGCAAAAAATACTTGGAAAGATAAAGAAGCCTATGATAAGCGTGCTAATAAATTGGCATCAGAATTCAGTACTCATTTTGATAAAACTTACGGAAATACAAATCTTGATCCTGAAATCGTAAAACAATGCCCCAGAAAACAATAATTATCGTTTTAATATTACTGACAGCCGACTTTTTTTAGTCGGCTTTTTTATTCGAAATATAGAAATTCTAATGAGATTTATTGTTTTTAAAATCTCTTACTTTTAACATCAACTTAATGTTTTATTAAAAAAGTGTGTTGACAATTAATTTAATTTTCATAAATAAGTTAATGTATTACAAGATAAAATGAAATTGAGCAAAAAAGAGGAGGAAAAAATGAAAAGGTTAGTTTATTTTTTTATGCTTACAATTCTAATATTTATTGTAAGTTGTGAATCTCCAATAAACATTCAGATCCATGAACTGGATGAAGTTATTGGTTCGAATTTTAATCGTAGTGAATTAAAAGTTGGTGGTGATTTTTCCGTTGGATACCAAAATGGAAATATCCAAACAACAAAAGTGGAACTTTCATGGACACAAACAACCGAAGAAGATTTCATGTTTTACAAATTAACACGTGATAACAACGAATTAGCTGTATTCACCGATATTACTAAAACGGCATTTATTGATTCGTTGGTTTTTGAAGATAATTTTTACGATTATCAAATTACAGTATTTGCAGAAAATGGAATGGTGGCAAAAGATACAATCGAGATCAAAACACCAAAATGGCAAGCACCATCAAATTTAACAGCAAACGGGTTAAATGATACCGACGTACAATTAATGTGGGATGACAACACAGATTCAGAAGATAATTTTAAAATCTACTTTTATGACAGTACAGCAAGAAGTTTAGTAGATTCATTTACCGTTAATGCAAACATTACAGAAAAAATTGTAACAGATTTGGATCCAACGGAAACATACAGCTTTACAGTTAAAGCTGTTAATCAATGGGAAGAGGATACAAATCTATCCCCTCAAGAATGGTTTGATATGACAAGTTTTGTGTTTGATCCGCCATCAAATCTGACCTGTAATCAAAACAACGATATGAGAATCGAACTTAATTGGACGGACAATTCAACTCTTGAAACAGGTTTTTCGGTCGAAAGAAAAATTAATAGTTCAGAATTCACGGAGATCGCAGAAATAGATCAGATAAACACTACTTCCTACACAGATAATAACACAACTGCCTATGAAGTCGGTGATACATTAACTTATCGGGTTCGTGCTTTTAATGATTATGAGGTACTAGAATACACTGATTATTCTAATGAATATGAGATAGTAATTATTGAACCATCTACTGTTCCAACACCGGAATATTTCTTCAGCGGAAATACATGGGTTGGTTTAGAAATAGAATACCCTGGAGAAACAGATGTGATTGAATGGACGAGCTTGGGAAGCGATCTCGATATTGAAATCTATAATAATTCTGCCACAATGGATATCGCAATAAGAGTTTGGGATGAATACGGAAATTTTCTTGGTGAATTCAACAACAGTGGAACCGGTTATGATGAGTATCTGTATAATATTGCTTATGGCGAAACTTTTATAATTGAAGTATTCGATGTAAATAATACAATCGGCTCTTATGATATATATATCTACTAAAATGAGGAGTAAAAATGAAAAAATTAATAACAATCATAATAGTATGTTTTGCAATATCATTGGTTTTTGCAGATGAACCGCAATCGATGAGAGATGTAGCTTCTGATGGAGTTTTTGAGGATGCTTGGGAAAAAGTGTATGATCCAATCAAACTTGGAAAAATAGATAACTTCTATTTCTTCACAAATTTATCAGATTTCAGTTTGGAATATAATGATCTGTTTGGAGATATTGGTGAAAACTCTGAAACTAGATTCTTCGAAGAATTACCGGCAGGTTTTGCTTTTACAAATCCATTCCATAAAAATCTTAAACACGCACTTTTCATCAGGTTGAGAAATAATGAAACACCGGAATATTTGGGTAACGGTCATAGCGGAGAATATGAGGAATATGTTACAACTTATGAAGATATTACAGGTGATGATATCTACGACATAAAGACAATAGCGCACTTACACGAACAAGATAAAGAAGAGAATGAGAAATTATTCGATTTTATCTGGAATAATAATTATCAATTCAGTGATTTTAGCGTTGGTTTCAAATTTTCGTCATTTACTTCAAAGGAAGAACTGGATAATTCTCAATCTTATTTAGGTAACTTTGATTTTGGAAATTATGGACTTATGAATGGATTTGGTTCAGGTGATCATCAAGAAGATATGTATAAGGAATTTTATGAACTTGAAGAAGAAGATTACTACTTTAGATATTCTGAAAAAGGAGATTTTTCCACAAAGATCGAAGACGATCAAAAGAAATTCCTGTTTTCATTAGAAAAAAATAATAATTTCTTGGTAAATAATTCATCCTTAAGATTCGATTTGGGAATGAATATGCATCAAAATTTATCGCGTGATACAAATGATGAATATACAGGAAGTTACGAAGAAATCATTCTGGCGGACACTTTGATTAATTCCGGAAATATTTCCGAAACTTATAACAGAACAATTGAGAGAAATGAAAATGATTTTTATTTCTCGACTATCTTAAAAAAGAATTTAGAAAGCTCCTTTGATGGAGAAAAAGGTTTTTGGAAAACAGGTATAAAAATTGGTTACATTTCCGGTGATAAAGAAGATTCATGGCAAAATCATTTTATCTCTGAAGAAAAAATTGATTCATTAAACTCAATAGAATACACATACATTGAAACTACCGATAATTTTTCCAGTACTGATGAAAATGGAAATGTTTCAGGGATTCATCTCGGTTCATATTTCTTAGTTAATTTACCGCTGAATGATTATTCTTTATTTGGCTTTGGCGGTTATTATAATTACTCTAATACTTGTGGAAATTATGATTACGTTTCAGAAATTCTCAATATCGAAACATATCAAATTGGCTCTGAAATAGATACTGAAACAGAATATACTCAAACTGAAACAGAATACCTTTCTGCAGATAAACAAACGATCATAAAATCTTCAAATTTCAGAATTCCGATTGCCTTAGAATTAAAGATTCCTAAAAATCACACTTCACAAAATGATGGTTTCGGATTAAGAAATTTCGTATTCAGACTTGGATCAACATTTTTCTTGAATTACACAGAAACTGAGGATACTTACGATGTAATTGAAAAGAATGCGAATTTCGTCATTACTGAATATGGTGATGGAACAGTGACCGAAAACCATGATGCTGAAAATGAGCTTAATTCTAACAAAGTAATTACCAAAAAGATCGACAGTAAAAAACGATTTTCTGCCGGTATTGGTTACAAACATTCCGATAATCTCAGTATTGATCTTGGTGGATACTATAATTATAGTACAGAAAACTATTTTGTTGGAATTTCATTTACGGTAAATAAATAATCTATTCATAATAGATAGTTTTATGAGGCAGTCTTTTCTCAGGCTGCCTTTTTCTTGTCATTTTTTATGAGTCGAAGAATTTTATAACTTATTGATTTACTTGATCTTTTCGGCTCCGCTCAAGATGACATAATTTGAGGATTTTATACTTTTTACGAGATCGTCAAAGTTAAATGAGAAATTAATAATAAAGTTGTTATGCTTTTGTAAATATTTGTATTATTTAGATGCATTATTTAGAAAAATGTAAAAATCCTTGTCAGTGAAACTTGGTTTAGTAAATTAAGCGCAGAAAAAAAAATAAAGAAGGGATTGATAATATCATGAATATGATTAATAAAATAATTACTGAAAGTCTGTTGAAAGAAAAAGACGATAGAGATAATAAGTACAGAGAATCCAATACCATTAAATTATTTCTTGGAATTATTGCACTTGCGATCATCGTGATCTTCCTTAAAGAACTGAAGACAATATTTATTCCACTAACTTTTGCAGTTTTTCTCTCATTCATTTTCCAACCTTTTAATCGTTTTCTCTACAGTAAGAAAATCCCAATTATTATAAATATTCTCTTAATTGTTATTATTATTCTTATTGTATTTACAGCTCTGGGTACAATTGTATATACAAGTGTTTCTTCTTTCGTTACAGATTTCCCCAAATATGAAAAACAGATCACAATAATGATTTCGGATGTAATCACTAAATTAGAAATTCCAATGGAAGAAGTTACATTCTATTTACAAAATAAAGTAAATTGGCTGCAATTAGCAGATAAATTATCCCTCTCAAAGATCGTTTCCGGCAGCATGGGCAACTTTATAGATTTCTTTGTTAAACTCTTACTCACGGTTGCATTTATGATCTTTGTTATATTGGAAAGGACCAGGATGTTTCAAAGTGTGGGTAAAGTAGTTTCTAAAGATGAAGCAGACCACTTTGGTGATGTATTAAATAATATTGAAAAACAAATAAAAACCTATGTAATAAATAAAACTCTTATTAGCTTGGCAACAGGGCTTATCAGTATGTTTTTCATCGCAATATTCGGCATTGATTTTGTTGTGATGTCCGGATTATTGATATTTATATTAAATTATATCCCCAATATCGGATCAATATTTGCCTCCGCTTTCCCAATAATCATCTGTTTCATCCAATACGGCTTTAGCTGGCAGCTTATTGCGATATCAGTTTCTTTAATTTCAACTCAAATGATCATGGGGAATATAGTAGAACCGAAAGTAATGGGAACCGGGTTAAAACTGTCTCCGCTCATTGTTCTTATTTCTTTGATCTTCTGGTATTGGATTTGGGGTCCGGTAGGGATGATACTGGCAGTTCCAATTACATCAGCGCTCAACCTAATCCTAAAAGGGATTCCTTCCATGAGAGTTGTTTCTGCATTGATAAGCGCAGATTAATCTATGCCAATTATTATAAATAATATTATTGGTGGAAGTTTAGCAGATAACTCCAACTTGAAAATTAATGATAGAATACTTTCAATAAATGGGAATGAAATAAACGATTTTCTTGATCTGCAGTTTTATACAGCGGATGAGATTTTAGAAATAATCTATTTAGATAATTCAGGTATAGAACACAAATTAGAAATACATCAAAATTGGGAAACTCCGGTTGGCATTATTCCGCAACAACATAAATGCCGTACTTGCACTAATAACTGTATTTTCTGTTTTATAGATCAAATGCCAGACAACTTGAGAAACACACTTTATATAAAAGATGACGATTACCGTTTTTCATTTGTATTCGGAAATTTTATTACACTTACAAATTTATCAGATAAAGATCTTTCACGAATGATCGAACAAAAATTAAATCCGTTATATATTTCTGTTCACACAACAAATCCGGTTCTTCATAAAAAAATGCTCCGTTATAAACATGATTTTAACATTATGGAAAAGTTAAAGTTTCTAAGTAAAAATGGAATCGAATTTCATACCCAAATTGTTGTTATCCCGGATTGGAATGATGGTAAAGAGCTTGAAAACTCACTAATTGACCTTACTTCACCCGAATTAAATTCTCTATCCGTAGGAATTGTTCCTGTTGGATTAACAAAATTCCGTAGTTCACTAACTCAATTATCTCCCGTTAATTCAAAGCAAGCTGTTCATATCCTGAAATTATCTTCGAAATTTCCACGAACTTATTGTTCTGATGAAATTTATTTTCTGGCAAATGAGGAAATTCCTCCCGAAGAATTCTATGATGGTTATCCTCAATTGGAGAATGGAATAGGAATGATTCGATTACTTCTTGAAAACTGGAAGCTTAATAAAGATGACTTTATTTCTGATATTCTGTCAATGACTGAAAAGATCGTATTCATTACCGGTAAATTAGCATATTCTACAATTTCAGAAATTTCAGAAGAGATAAATCAAAAGTATCCGCGAAAAACAAAAGTTGTTAAGATCACAAATTACGCTTTTGGTAAGAATATTACTGTGGCAGGACTTCTTAATACATCAGATATTCTCGATCAGGTTAAATTGGAGAAAAATGAAATACCTGCACTTAGTAGTAATATCTTTAATGAAGATGATCTTACAATTGATGGCATGAGTAAAGAAAAATTGAGACAACTGTTTGATAGTAAGTTATTAATAATAAATGAAGAATTTGAGGAGTGGATTTTTTTTTAAAATAATTATTCCACTTGACAGAAAAGAAGTTAATTAAATGAATTAAAAAAATATTTATATTATAGAAGGAATATTTATATGTGTAAAAAACAAATTTTAGTCGTTGAAGATGAAGTAGTAGTTGCAGAAGATATTAGAAAGATATTACAGAGTTATGATTATGACGTTCCAGAGGCAATCTCAACTGGTGAAGCAGCTATCAAATCAATTGATAAAAAACGTCCTGACTTAATACTTTTGGACATTATGTTAAGAGACAAACTTAGCGGTATCGATGTTGCCAAGTATATTATGGATATGAATATTCCAGTTATATACCTTACAGCTTATTCCGATAAAGATATTATTGAAAAAGCAAAAGCAACAGGTCCTTTCGGGTATCTTATCAAACCATTCCGTGAAAGAGAACTTGTTGCAACAATACAAATGGCTTTCTTCAAACATAAGATGGGACAAAAATTAAAAGAGAGTGAAACTAAATTCCGTACTCTTGTTGAAACCACCGATGAAGGTATCTGTATGTTCGATACAGAAGATTATTTTATATTCATAAATGAAGCTGGTGCAAAGATCTTCGGCGGTGTAATCAGCGATTTTGAAGATACCAATTTGTCAGATTATCTTAATAAATACAATATGGATAAAGTACTTAGACATCATAAATTGAGAAAAGAAAATAAATCTTCGCGTTATGAATTGGAAATTATTCGTAAAGATGGGAGAAAACGTTTTCTAAATATTATTGGCAGTCCAAGATTCGAAAATGATAAATACGTCGGCACATTTGGCATCTTTAATGATATAACTGAAAAGAAAATGGCACAGTTAAAATTAAAGAGGACGATGGACAGCTACACTCGGATTTTTGAGAATATCCAAGATGTTTACTATGAAACTGAATTTGACGGAACAATTCTTGAGATCAGCCCTTCGATAGAACATGATTCAAGCTATACACGTAGAGAGTTGATCGGTAAATCTATGTATAATCTGTATTATGATGAAAATGATCATGATCTTTTCCTAACGAAATTAACAAAAGATGGATATGTTTACGATTACGAGATAGTCTTGGAAGATAAAGACAAAACACCATTAACATGCACAATCAATTCTAAGATAATTAAAGATGAATGTTCCGGCAAAGTTAGAATTATCGGTTCATTAAAAAATATAACAGAACAAAGAGAAAGCGAAAATGCACGTCAGGAATATGAAAAGAGGTACCGTAAACTATTTGAATTTTCAATTGATGCTGTGATCCTGATGGATGAAAATGGCTTTATAGATTGTAACAATGCAGCTCTAAAATTGTTCGGATTCACAAATAAAACTGACTTTCTACATCTTTATCTTGCAGATATTTCACCTTCAACTCAAGAAAATAACAAATCATCTCGTAAAATAGCTGAAGCATATATTCGCCAAACTTTTAAAGACGGATGTATGAAATTTAAGTGGATTTATAAAAAGAATAATGGAAAAACCTTCCCGACTGAAGTTTGGTTGAGTAGCTTAAAATTGGATGGCAAATCACTGATTCAGGGTACGATCCGTGAAATAGCTGATATTACAAGTTAAAAAGCTATTTAGATATGACGAACACAACTACGGAAAATAATCCTTACATGGCTGAACTCAATGAAAAATTGCAGAATGAGATCAACGACCGGATCAAGATTGAAGAAGAACTTCAGAGAAAGAATCATGATTTAGAATTAATTCTAAAAACTTCAAGATATATAAATTCCAGTTTAAATATTACTGAAGTATTTCAAAGAATAGCCATTGCCGTGATGGATCATCTCAATTCTTACGGATGTGCTATTTACCTTATTTCAAAAGATGGAAAATTACTGCTCCCGCGGTTTGTTATTGATCCCGTTTACGAAAAAGAGATCTTGGCAACACCGTTAGATATTAATTCAAGTTTTACCGGCAAAGTTGTAAAAGCAAAGAAAAGTATGATGTTCAACGATGCCGGACCTAATGAAAACGGATTTCAGATTCCCGGTACAACAGAAGAAGAGGAAGAAAGAATTATTGCTGCTCCTCTTATCTTCAAGAATGAAGTATTTGGTGCTATCTGTCTGAACAGGATCGGACCTTATTTTTCTGAAAATGATTTGAACCTGCTTGATACTTTTGCAAATTATGTCACCACATCTGTTAAAAATGCACAGAATTATCAAAAATTTCAGCGTGAGATACTTGAACGTACTTCTGCTGAAAAAGCAAAAGAAAAGAGTGATAGAAAATTCAATGATCTACGGACTAATATCCCTGTTGGGTTATTCAGATCTACTCCCGAAGGAAAATTCCTATCTGCTAATCCAGCGATGGTTTCAATGTTTGGGTTCGATTCAGAACAAGAATTTCTCTCTACTCCGGCTACTGAATTATATCCAAAGATAAAAAGCAGGAATAAGCTTCTTTCAATATTAGGAAAAGAGAATAGTGTCCAAAATTATGAGGTTAAACTACAAAAAAAGAATGGTGTAAAACTTTGGTGTTTGCTAAGTATCAATATTATTTACGATGATTCCGGAAATTGGATATATCAGGATGGAATCGTTACTGATATCTCTAAAGAAAAAATGACTGCAAAGAACCTGGCCAAAACACAATTCCGTCTGGCAACCATATTAGACAACGTTCCTAATATTACTTTATATGAAACTGGTGGTACAGAGGAATTTGTTTCAAAAAATATTTCTAAGATGTTAGGATATCCAGCAGAAGATTTTGTAAACGATAAAGAAAAATTTTCTTCGTTAATTCATCCGGATGACAAAAAATATATAAAGCAAAAATATTTAGAATGGGAAAAAAACAATAAAAGTGGTATTCTCACATCATGGTTCAGGGTTAAAAAATCAGATGGTACTTACATTTGGATCGAAGATAGAAAGTTAGAAATCACAGGTAAAGATAATACAAAATATACTGCAGGTATAAATATCGATATCACAAATCTCAAGAATGCAGAAGAACAGTTAAAAGAAAGTTACAATACTTTGCAGCGCATTCTTGAAGAAACCGTTGAAGGACTCGTTCAAGCAGTTGAAATGCGTGACCCATACACCGCTGGTCATCAACGACGTGTATCTGATCTTGCTGCTGTTATCGGTAAAGAAATGGGATTTCCTAAAGAAAAAATTAATGGGCTTAAATTGGCAGCATTAGTACACGATATTGGAAAGATTAATATCCCTGCCGAAATTCTGAGTAAACCGGGAAAACTCACAACACCCGAATTTAATCTTATAAAAATGCACCCTCAAACAGGTTATGATATTTTAAAGTCTATTGAATTCCCCTGGCCTATTGCCGAAATCGTCCTTCAACATCAGGAACGATATGATGGATCTGCTTATCCGAAGGGCTTGAAAGGCACAGAAATACACATAAAAGCACGAATACTGGCTGTAGCAGATGTTATTGAGGCTATGTCTTCTCATCGGCCTTATAGGCCTTCTCTTGGAATTGATTCTGCCTTAGAAGAAATTGAAAAAAACAAAAATATCTTATATGATCCGGAAGTAGCTGATGTATGTTTAAAATTATTCAGAGAAAAAGGTTACAAATTTCCTAAAGTAACTATTAATTAGAACTTGTTATTTAAAAAAACTATTTCTTTCAAATGGCGAATTATACTGTTTAAATTCAACTATGAATTTTATATTTTCAGAAGGATTATAATTTAATTGAAAATTTGGCAGAATTTTTGAAGTATTGTCATTATTACCGTCAAATTCAATTCCGCCTTTATACATTGCAGAACCAAAATTCACAATATTCAGATCTACTTTCAAATTTAATTTAGGACTAAATTTATAATTCAAATGATTTGTATATACCGATTCATAAGCACTCTGGCTGTTAGAAGAAATACTACTGCTGAATGACATTGAATGATTCATCGTAAGATTATTCATATTTATCATTGATGGCATTAGCAATTCAGGAGTAAACGCATTGTTTATTATTTCTGCATTCAAAATCACCATAGAAGTAATAAGGATAATTATTATTAATACTTTTTTCATCTCTCCCCCATATCTTGGTTACATATTTGAATTCTCAATTTTGATGTCAATTTTTTTAACATTAAAGTAAATCATCAACTTCTTTGAATTTTCTATTATTGATTTCTAATAGAACTTTTTTCAATTTATTTTTTAATGAACTTATGGAAGTATTATTTTCGATATTTATATCAGCTTTCTTTTGCTTAGCAGAAGCAGGCATCTGTGAAGAAATCCGCTGCAAAGCTTCTTCTTTAGATATTGTTCCCCTGATCATCAGTCGTTCTAATTGAATTTCTTTATTAGCCCGGATATTGATAACAAGATCAAAAGCATTTTCAAGATGATCTTCAAAGAGAAGTGGAATTTCAAAAATAAGAATTTCATGCGTTCTTATATTAATTATTTGCTGCATTCTCTTTTTGATTTCCGGATGCAGAAGCTCATTGAGTTGTTTTCTTTTCTCCGCAGAATCAAAAATAATTTTCCCGAGCTTTGCTCGATCAACAAAGCCATTAAGAATAATTTCCTCTCCAAAAATATCTTCAATTTTGTTTATGAAATATTTCTCTTCAAATAATTCATGCCCGATCTTATCAGCATAGAATACTGAGAAATTTTGCTCTTCAAACCATTTGGAAACAACCGATTTTCCAGAAGCTATTCCGCCTGTTATTGCAACCAAAAAGGGGCGATCAGGATGTTTCATCCTTTATCCTTTGTGATAGTTCATCAATTGTAAGTCCAATATGAATTACACCATTTTTTGCAACCGATATCTTGCCGGTTTCTTCCGAAACGATTATAGAAAAAGCATCCGAATTTTCTGTTACACCTACTCCCGCAAGATGACGTGTTCCCAGTTTTTGTGAATATTCTACACTTTCGGAAAGAGGTAATACAACCTTAACTGCATACAATCTTTCATTCCGAACGATAACAGCACCGTCATGAAGAATTGTTTTGTTGTTGAATATAGTGAGAAGCAATTTCACAGAGATCTGAGCATCGATGATCTCCCCGCTTTCGATGAAATTATCCAGTCTTCTCTTATTCTCAATAATTATTATTGCACCAATTTTCCTGAAAGACATAATAGAGACTGCATTTAAAAGTGGAGAATAGAAAGATTTTTTAGCACTTTTGAAAAGTGTCCTCATATCATGGGTCTGCGTAATACGAACAAATAAATTCCTGATTTCATGCTGAAATAGAACTATAAAGATAATAATCCAATAATCTTTGAATACATTTAGAATGGAAGTCATCATATTTAGTTTAAATAACGATGCAGTTAAATATATTACAAACACACCAAACAAACCTAACAACATTTGATAACCACCACTCTTCATTAAAAGAATAAAAACTCTATATAAAATAAATGCGACTATAATTATGTCGATCACATCAGTGATTTTTGGTATAAAAATATTCATTATATCTTCCTTATTTCTTTCATAACTTTTAGAAATCTTCTATGTTCCTGCACATCATGAACACGGATTATTTCTATATCATTTTGGAACGCATAAGCAGCCGCAGCAAGGCTTCCCGAAAGTCGCTCCGTTGGTCTCGAATCAATAATATTTCCAATAAAACTTTTACGTGACGCACCCAAAAGTATTGGAACTCCAAGACATTTGAATTCAGATATTTTCTTCAAGATAACAAGGTTATCTTCCTGTCTCTTTCCAAAACCAATTCCCGGATCAATAATTATTCGCTCTCTCAAAATTCCATTCTCTTCACAAAAATTAATTCGCTCCTCAAAGAAATCCAATAGTTCTTCAATTACATCTTCGTAATATGGATTTTCCTGCATTTTTTCAGGCGTTCCCTGCATATGCATCAATATCACCGGCACTTGGGGAAAATTTTGTAATACTTTTATCATATTAGCATCAAACTTCAAAGCACTGATATCATTTAGTATGGAAGCTCCTGCCTGCATTGCTTCTTTTGCAACTTCAGCTTTAGTTGTATCGATAGAAATTGGAATATCGGAATGTTTACGCAATTCCTTAATGATCGGGATAACCCGTTCTATCTCTGTTTCCGCATCTACCTTCTCAGCTCCGGGGCGCGTTGATTCACCGCCGATATCAATAATATCAGCTCCCTCACCGATCATTTCCAATGCTCGTTCTACAGCTTTTTCTGTATCAAGATATTTATTCCCGTCAGAAAAGCTATCGGGTGTAACATTGAGGATCCCTATTATCTTTGTATCATTTAATTCCAATTGTATTCCATTACAATTAAGAATTTTAGAGTGTGGATTTTCTAATCTATCTATACTTTTAATCAAGTCTTGTTTTATTTTCGGAAGACCGAAAATTGTTTGATGATCCAGTTTTTCTACCAATTTTTTAATTTTATCAAGATTTCCCAAAAGGATCACATCACTGATTTCTAATTTGCCATTTACTACTCCTCGTGCAACAGCAGCATCACCGCCGATTGAGAGCATTTCCTGTTTCAGTATATTTGCAGCACCAAGCTTTATATCGGTAAGTTTTATTGAAAGTCCAACAGTTTTTACAGCCATCACTTCAACACCTTGTGAAGAGACCTTGATCTTCTCTAATTCCCTCCTGGCATCTTGTAATGAATAAATACTTAATATCCTGTTCATCTATTATTCTCCAACTATTTCAACTCATAAATAAAGGTAATTACACCTTTCTGAACAATATCCTGAGAGATAGGATTGAACTTCCATTGGCTTATTGCACCTAAACTATTGAATTCAAATTGCGGGTTTGCTTTTTGTATTACAACAATATTTGTGACAGAACCATCTGGAAGAACATCGAATTTCAACTTAACTTTCAAATTTTGCTGCAAACCTTCAGGATAGGTTGGAATTACCTCAATTAATCTTTTACGGTTTGTGATCTCACCTTCCAAAATGTAGGGAGAATCACTTTCGCTTTCTCCAAAAAGTCTATTCGTGAGTGAATTCAAATATTCGTCATTTGTGAGGGCAGCAGTATCTTCAGCATTACTGATCTCAGATGTGTTGATGAAATTCTCATCTATTTTGCTTCTTATTTTAGTTTGGGAATTCCCAATTTTATTATTCATATCAAGTTGGTTAAAAGCTGTTTCTTCATGTTCGGGTATGTAAACCGATTCTTCTGATTTAGAAAATGTTTTCGGCAGATCCACTTTCTTAGGTATCAAATTACTCATTCTGCCAATATCTTGTGTATCTGAAGTTTTTGCCGATTGTGATAATGGCGAAATAAATCTTTTGTTATTTGCACTTTCATTAAAACCGAATTCGATATACTCGATGCGTTTATAAACATTTTCGGGTAAAATTGAAAAATGGATAAATACAGCAATTCCAATTAGTATAATATGCAGAGAGAGAGAAGTTAGAATTCCTATATTTTTTTCACTCATTTTATTTTCTAATTTCCTCGATTTGAATTTCGGTTGCGATGAAAAATCTGTTAGTTCCGGATAATTTGGCAATATCCAAAAGTTTTACTACATTTTTCAATTGTACTGTTTCATCTGCTCGAACCACTACAACCTGCTCAGGGTCTTCGATCAGCTTCCTATTCAATACTTCAGGAAGTTCTTCCCATCTTACAATTTCGTTATTGATAAAAATTTCATTATTCTTTGTAAGTGTGAGACTGATGTTTTTATTAAATTCATTCTGTTGGGAATTTGAACCGGGCAGATCGACCTTAATACCGGAATGTGTAATAAAATTTGAAGAGATCAGGAGGAAGATAAGCAGGAGAAAGATAACATCCGTAAATGAGATCAATCCGATTGTTGAGATCCGCTTTTTCCTCGTTTTAATTATCATCCTTCATACCTCTAATATTATAGATAAATTCATTTGTATTCTCTTCCATTTCGTGAGCAAGATCTTCAACCTTCCCAATTAGATAATTATAAAACAGGATCGCAATAATTCCAACTGTAAGCCCTCCAATCGTAGTTATCAATGCTTCCCAAATACCATTTGCCAGCAAGCTGATATCAACTCCACCACCGGTTTCACCTAATCTCATAAAAACTTTTACCATGCCGGTTACTGTTCCCAAAAAACCGATAAGAGGTGCTACTGCTGCGAATGTAGCCAGTGTCCCAAGATTCTTTTCCAGAAGATGGATCTCTTTATTTACAGCAGCTTCTATCACTTCTTTTGTTTCATCCATTCCTCTATCCAGAACACTTATCGCTTTGGCTATTATGTTAGCTATCGGACTGCTATTTCTGTCTTCGCATACACGAATTGCTATCTCAAGTTTCTTCTCACCAAGATATCCATAAACTTCCTGCAGAAATTCCTCTTCGTTCTTATGTGACTTTTTCAGTTTGACCAATCTCTCTATTATTATCGATAATGCAGCAATCGATATGATAAATAAAATTATCATTAAGAAACCGCCTTTCGAAGCTATCGAGAATAAGCTGGTCTCCACTGGAACGTCAGCTGCCAAAACTATTAAATTCATCATTCCTCCTCACGAAATATGTACGCCGAATAGAAGGAATCTGCTAATATTGTCAAATTATCTTTTGGCAAATCTTCAAGGTCTTTGAATTGTGGTAAACCTTCAAGGTTTTTGGAAACCTTAAAGGTTTAATGTGTTTGAGATACTTTGAAGGTTTTATTTGACATTGAATCTGTGTATTCAATCATATCCGCAGTTAAGAATAAAGGATAAGAATATGAGATCGAACAGTTATGAGAAATATTATGGGATAACCACTTTCGGTGAGAGTCATGGGAAGGTAATTGGAGTAGTTATTGAAGATGTAAAACCTGGTATCGAGTTCCCGTTAGAAAGGATTCGGAATGCTCTGAACAAGCGTAAACCCGGCAAGGGAACATTTTCATCCGCAAGAAAAGAAAAGGATGAACTTCAAATTTTATCAGGTGTTTTCGATGGTAAAACCACCGGAATGCCGATCTGTTTAATTGTATATAATGAAGATGCCCGCAGCAAAGATTATGAACATTTAAAAGATCTGTTCCGTCCTGGACATGCAGATTTCTCATATTTCAAAAAATTCAAGATCTATGACCATCGCGGCGGCGGCAGAGCTTCCGGCAGAGAGACGATCTCACGAGTTGCAGCTTCCGGATTAGTTGAAAATATTTTAAAAGATATACAAATTAATATCTATCCGGTAAAAATCGGGAAATTTGAAACAACTCAAACCGATCTTTCTTTCCAAAATGAATTATCATGGCGCGATAAAACAAATTATAAGAACCTAATTGAGTATTTGAACAACATAAAAAATGAAGGAAACTCGATTGGCGGAATCGTTGAAGTAAAGATCACAAATATTCCTGCCGGATTGGGAGATCCTGTTTTTGAGAAACTCGATGCAAATCTGGCAAAAGCTATTCTTTCGATAGGCGCAGTGAAAGGAATAGAATTTGGAGATGGTTTTTGTTTTGCAGCCCTGAAGGGAGATGAAGCGAATGATCAGATGAATAAGAAAGGATTTATTACAAATCATAACGGTGGGATTATAGGTGGAATAAGCACGGGAAACGATCTCATATTTCGTTTTGCAGTCAAACCCACTCCCTCAATAAACATAACTCAGAAAACAGTAACAAAAGATAATAAAGAAGTTGAATTCAAATCTCACGGAAGACATGATATTTGCATTATCCCGCGAATTATTCCGGTTGCAGAGGCAATGATAAAACTTGTTCTATCAGATGCAATAAGTCATCAAAAATTGATCTCAAACGAAAATTTGCAATTATCCGATTATCGAGAAGCAATCGATAAAATCGATGAAGATATTCTAACAGCACTTGGCAGAAGACAAAAAATATCCGAACTGATCGGAAAAGTTAAACGAGAAAACAAAATTCAGATCGAGGACAAAGAACGCGAAGAAGAGCTTCTTACAAGACTGAAACAGAAAGCTAAATTATGGAATATCGATGAATCACTTGTTACAAATATCTGGAATAATATTCTATCCGAAAGCAAAAAAAGACAATGATAATTCTTTCAATTCCATACCTTAATAACGATTACGTAATTCAAAAAGCAAAAAAATATCCAAATTATTGGAAAGAATTCCGCCTTGATTATTCTATCAAATTTCAATCCTTTCCGCTTGAAATAATCGATGAGAAAACCATCCTTACAATTCGCAGTGAGAAAGAAGGCGGAAAGCACAAAGTTGATATTGCTGATAAAATCAAATTTTATAAAAAGATCATCTCCGATAAAAACTGTCTTTGTGATCTTGAGATCAATGAAATTAGCGATCAAGATATTTTATCTATACCAAAAAATAATCTGATATTATCATATCATGAATTCTCTAAAAATATCGATTTTACAAAATTGAAAGAAATTATCAGAAAATCAAATTCACTTCCTTCCAAATTTTTAAAGATTGCCGTTAATATTTCAAAATATTCAGATCTAATAAAATTATCTCAAATTATCTCCGAATCCCGTAAACCGGTCATCTTTGCAGGAATGGGAAAACTTGGAAAGATAAGCAGAATATTATTCAAACATCTTGGTGCTGATGCAGTATTTATCGGACTTCCCGACAATCCAACCGCCGAAGGACAGCTAACACCGAAAGAAGCAGATCTGTTCAAGCTTAGTTCAATTTCCAAAAAAACACAGATTGGCGGGATAATTGGCGGAGAGCAGGTTGAGCATTCTCTCGGAATAAAATATTATAATGATATTTTCACAAAAGAAGAACTCGATGCTGTCTATCTCCCTTTTGCCACCGATGATATTGATGACATTTGGAACTGGATAAATAAAGCAGATATAGATTTTTATGGATTTTCCATTACAATGCCTTTTAAGAAAAAGATCGGGGCAAAAAAACAGCTTCCAGCCATAAATTTGTTTCTTCCTAAAACTGATGAAATGTTGAATACAGACCTTACAGCATTTCAAAAAGCAATAGAAATATTGAAGATCAAAAAAGATGATCATATCCTGATAATAGGAAGCGGAGCAACAGCCGAAATCGCATTAACAGCATTCCAGACTTTTGATAATATTTCGATCTCAAGTAGAAATTATTTATCCGGCACAAAATTAGCAAAAGCGAAAAATAGAAAATATATTCAGCCGAATTTACTAAAAAACTGTAAGTATGATCTTATCATTAATTGTACGCCGATTGGCACAAAAAATGAAGATATCATTGAATTACTCGAGCTGAAATTACCTGAAAGAGTAATAGAATTACCATATATACAAAAAAATACTTTACTTATAACAAGATGTATCGAAAATGAAATTGATTATATCGATGGTAAAAAAATCTGGATTCTTCAAGCAAAGATACAACAGCAAAAATTTATTAAAGCAATTTGTATGAGTTCTGTATAATAGAGTGTTTTCTACCTCACCTCAATCCTCTTGAGATCGTTTGCTTCGCAAGCCGACTCATACCTAAAAGGAGAGGAGGTCAAAATTTTCTTTCTCCTTTTAGGAGAAGGCTAAAAGAAAAATCGTTTTTCTATGAAAAGCCGATTAATTGCTATGGGATGAGGTTGCTTTAGAAAATTTATGATAAATATATATTTTAGGAGGATAGAATGAAATTTAAGGTTATAATATTTTTTTGGATCAGTCTGTTTCTAATTTCCTGTTCTATGGTGAAATATACCGAACAGGCAAAGCTGACTTTACAAAGTTCGGAAAAAAACAAAAAAGAACTTAAAAAAGCTGCAAAATACTTTCATAAAAATAAACAATCAGATAAATTAGATGCGCTTCTTTTTCTTTATGAAAATATGCCGAGTCATTCGTTTGTAAAGGTTGGACTTTTTGATGAAAATGAAACAGAGGTAAATTGGAATTTCTCTGAGTTTAAAGATTACGAAGAAGCAAAAAATGCGATGGATGCACTTGAAGAAGAATTTGGCGAATTATATTGGAAGAAAAAGGAAAAGAAAATCGATCATCAGACCATCTCTTCTGAATTCTTAATCGATAATATAGATCTCGCTTTTAAAGCATGGGAAAACAAACCATGGTCAAAAGAATATGATTTTACAATTTTCAAGGAGTATATTCTGCCTTATCGTGGAAGTAATGAACCTATCGAGTCATGGCGTTCATGGCGAGGTTATTTTCTGGATCATTATAAAAATATTCCCTCAAAAATGTTTGATCAGACCGATATTATTGAAGCTGCCAAATTGATAAATAATGACCTGAAAACCTGGTTTAAATTTAATTCTAAATACTATCTGCATCCAACCGATCAGGGGCTTTTTGAAATGCTCATGAATAAAGAAGGCAGATGCGAAGATATTACAAATCTCACAATTTATGCCTTGCGGGCTAATGGGATCGGCGCAACAAGCGACTTTACTCCGCATTGGGCAAACGCAGGCAATAATCATGCATGGAACGTAATTATCATGCCCGATGGGAAAGCAGTTCCATTTATGGGTGCCGAATCCAGCCCGGGTAAATATAAACTTTCCAACAAAGCTGCAAAAGTTTATAGAAAAGTTTTTTCTGAGCAGAAAGATAACCTTGCCTTCAAATTAACAGGTACGGAAAAAGCACCGGCATGGCTTTCCGGTAAATGTTATAAAGATGTAACCAAAGAATACACAAAAGTAAATGACGTGAATATTACGCTTGATTGTGAAATCCCGGATAGTACCAATTATCTATATTTATGTGTTTTTAATTCAGGTGAATGGAAGGCAATTCATTGGGCAAAGTTGAATAATAAGACTGCTGTTTTTACAAATATGGGAGTTGATATTGCCTATCTTCCCATGTTCTACGTTGAAGAAAAACTCTTTCCTGCCGGCAATCCATTTATTCTTATGAAAAGTGGAGATCAAAAAGTACTTAACGGTAACGGACAGTATGAAGAAGTAGTATTACGCTCTGTCACCAAAAAACATATCGACCGATCTAAACAAAATGAACGCAATGTATTTTTAGAAGAAGGTAAAAAATACGAGATTTTTTATTGGGAAGACGGATGGGAATCCTTTGAAACACAGACCGCAACCAAAGAGCCTTTAAGATTCAAGGAACTTCCGGCGAGAAGATTATATTGGCTGGTAAAAGAAAATTCAGATGAAGAAGAGCGAATATTTACTTACGATAATAACAAACAAATTTGGTGGTAAAAAAAATGGGAGGTTCAATAAATTGAATCCAGTAGAATTAATCATAAAGAAGAAAACCGGAAAAGAGTTAACACAAAATGAATTGGAATATTTTATTAATTCCTATATAAATAATGAAATCCCCGAATACCAGATGTCGGCTTTGCTGATGTCTATTTATTTCAAAAGTATGAAGATCGAAGAGATTCAGACCTTAACAAAAGTTTATATCGAATCCGGCAAGCAGATCACATTTCCAAAATCATATAAAACCGTAGATAAGCATTCAACCGGTGGTGTTGGAGATAAAATATCAATAATGCTGGCACCAATAGTTGCAGCTTGCGGCGGGAAGATCCCAATGATTTCCGGTCGCGGATTAGGTCATACCGGCGGCACTTTAGATAAACTTGAATCAATCCCCGGCTTTAGAACAGATATCAATGACAAAGAATTCAAGGAGATAGTTGAGAAAGTAGGATTTTCCATAATAAGCCAATCAGAAGAACTGGTTCCTGCCGATCGCAGGATATATGCTCTGAGAGATGTTACCGGAACTGTGGAAAGTCTGCCGTTAATTACCGCCAGTATTATGAGTAAGAAAATCGCCGAAGGCGCGCAAAATCTTGTTATCGATTTGAAGATCGGCTCGGGAGCATTTATTAAAGATATTAAAACCGGAAAGAAACTTGCCGACCTTCTTATTAAAACCGGAGAAAAATTCGGGCAAAAAGTATCGGTTGTTTTTTCCAATATGAATTCTCCGCTCGGCGAATATATCGGCAACGCTCTGGAAATCAAAGAAACTATTGAATACCTGCAAGGTAAAGAATTACCCGATATTGATATTTTAACAAAAACTTTAGCGACCGAGATGTTGTTGCTTTCAGAAACTGCATCTACAAAATTGGAAGCGATGGAGATGATTGAAGATGCTATCGAAACCGGTAAAGCTCTCAAATATTTCAAAGATTTCATTACTGCTCAAGGTGGAAGCGAAAAAGTTTGTGATGATGTATCTCTGTTGCCTCAAGCGAGATATACAATTCCGATAATTTCACAAAGATCGGGTTGGATAAATTCTATTGATTCTCAACAAATAGGTTATGCATTAATTGAAATCGATGCAGGCAGAAAAACCCTCGATTCCAAACTAAATTACGCATCGGGAGCATTTCTACCTAAAAAAATTGGTGATAAAATCACAATAAATGAAGAGATTGGAAAAGTCTTTTGCGATGATAAAAATCTCGGTAAAATGGTGGCGGATAAAATTGCAAATTGCTATTTAGTCTCTAATAAAAAAGTTCAAAAACAAAATATGATCCTCAAAATCCTGAATAAATTTTCAGATTAAATTGTGGAAATATAGAATAAATGAATATCGGCATTGAAGATTAGAATGTACACATTTTATATTGGCGCAGCGTACATATGTTCGGCGCAAATATTTAATAGTAGGAGTAAAAATGAATAGTTTCGAGAAGAAGCACATATTATTTCCAAAAGGATTCAGAACAATTAGGACTTTATGTATCATACTTGGGATATGGAAATTAATTAATTTACTATATGTTTTGTCCTTACAAAATACAGAACTCATTGATATCATAACAGGCAATTATTTTACATTATGGGTAAAAGTTTATATGTTGATATCTTCTTTGGTTATCTTATTTAGTGCAATACTGATTTTAAAATTAAGAAATTATGGCAGGATAATAATTCTCATTTGTGCATCGGTAGAACTTCTTAGAATGATTTGCAGATCAATTACTTTGGAGACAACTTACCCTTTAGCACAATTATTATCTGCATTCTTAATTATTTCTTACGCCAAAATTATTGAATATTTTTTTAATCCAAACATCAAAATATTCTTACTTGAGTATAGTAGTACTACAAAATATATTGAGAAAACCTTTGATGAAAAGTTAAGAAAATATTGGATTAATCTCAAATATCTATGGAATGTTTTAATAATATCACTTATCTATACGTTAATGATTAAGTCATTTTTACTTGAAAAATTAACAGTAACATCTTTTCTAACAGGCAATGTATTTTTTATAACTTTTTCTACATTATTTGCTTTAATAGTAAAAGCGAGTCGATATTTCGTTTATAAAAAAAAAGAAAGTTTCACTAAAATCTTATTCTATTCTTCACTATTTATTTGTGTTTTGTTTACATATTATTCATTTAAAAGTTATTTCTTTTAATTGAATTAAAAAATCAAAATTAAAATGAATATAAGACAACGATTTATTAACTACAATATTTCGGTTAATAGAATCGCTTTTGAAAAGTGTTTTAAAACATTGCAGAGTATATTTTATAAGTGTAAAAAAAAAGCAAAAAGTAACCTCTTTTTGGGTTGTTTGTTTTGAGGATGAATGCGCCGAACAAGCGTGTCGTTGGTAGGGTTGGTCAGTGCTTTTTGTTTGAATCTTCCGATTCAAACGGCTGGTCAGTTTGTTTACGTTGGAATCTTTCTGATCTCGTCGTACATGCCATTAGCTACCTAAAGTAGGCTTATATGAAGAAAATTAAGTTAATTGATTTGAACGACATAAATAAAATGTTAAATATAAATTCTCAAGATTGTATAAAAGCACAGTTAATTGAAAAAGAAAAGAAAATGAAGCATGGTAAGATTCCATTAAAATTTAACAGAGCTGAATTCTATCGTGATGTATTTTCTGATGACTATGTTGAAGGATTTATAATGTCATATCCTCATGGTACAGTTATTAAACAATCAAGAAAACAATTTTATTATAGGGGTGAAAATAAATTGTTCCCTGAGACAAAATCAAGCTTAGCGCGTAAACTTGATAAAATAACAAATGAAAAGGAGAAAAAATTATATATTATTGAATCTGAAATAAGATTAATTGAATTTTACATATTAATCAATAAGTTTGAAATAGTTAAAAAATTTAATAATTTTGGAATATCAGTTTTGCATGAGCATTTGGCACAGCATTATGGTTTTGCCACAAGATATGTGGATATTACTAGTGATTTTGAAGTAGCTTTATTTTTTGCTTGTTGTAAATATAATAATGATAAACAAAGATGGGAGCCATTGACAGAAAATGACATAACTAGTAACGAAATTGCCCAATATGGAGTAATATTCAAGCGAGACTCAAAATATGATATGTTAGATTTATTACGTTTTTCTCAAACGAATAATCTATATAATTTAATTCTACTAGTTGGTTATCAACCATTCATGAGAACGGCCAAACAAAGTGCTTACTCATTATACTTTTCGGATAATAATGACTTAAAAAATGATGATAGATTTGAATTATTTAAATTTAAGCATAGCACAGCATTGTCTAACTACATATATAATAAAATGGGGAATGGAAATGAAGTCTATCCAAGAGAAGGACTAATTACAATTATTGACCAACTACATTTGTTACAGAATGCAAAAGAATTTTCAAATGAATCCTTTGAAATTTATATAAAAGATGCAAGTTCAATTGATAAACAAAAACTTATTAACGATTTAAAAGAAATCAATGTATCAATAGGTAAATCACCATTAAACTTATCTAGAAATCGTATACGAGAGTTTAATAGAAAACTAAAAAAAATGAAATTGGAAGAGTATTTAGGAGTAAATTTTTCAACAAGAAGGAGCTATTCAGGTAGCTAACACAGCTATCCACATACAGGTTAACTGATTAGTTTGCACTGAATCGTACCGATTCAGCAAGGTGTCGAGTTTGAAAAATAATCACCCCAGTAGTACGTGGCATAGCTCATACATTAGCGGTAAGCTGGTCGGTTTGTTTTCGTCTGAATCCGGCATCCGTCAAAAGCCGGAGTAAACATGCCGGATTCCCGCCGCATACGAGAACATTAGTGGAAATAAACAAAATTATAAATGAGGGAATATGAAAAAAGTATTACAATATAGCTTATCTTTTTTTCTAATTTTTATAATATTGGTATCATGTAGCAGTGATAATAAAACTAATCCAGACGTTGAAGCACCAACAATAGAAATTACTAATCCATTAAATAATGCTGAGATAATTTATGAAACAATTGTTAATATTGTTGCAGAAGCAGATGATAATGAGGAAATAGAAAGGGTAGATTTCTACATTAATGGCTCTCTTGTTTCAATGGATGGTAACTATCCGTACGAATATAATTGGGATACAAATAATTTTGCATCAAACAATATGATATATTGTACAGCTTATGATACTTCAGATAATCAAGCGATCTCTGACTCCATCTTTGTGACATTAATAACTCTTACAGAAATAGTTTTCACAGATCTTTTTAATAATGCTAATAATTGGGCATTATCAACAAGCTATGATCCTGAAATGGGTGACACCGCTGTTGCTGAGGTTACTCAGGGCATTCTAAATCTATCAGCTAGTCAAGGTGGAGGAGGTGCTTTTGCTTCTGCTCTATTTAACATCCCTGACAGTTTAGTAACATTAATAAATTCTCATAATATTGAAATTTCAACAAATATTATTACATGTGATTTTTGTCCTACTCCAGGATGTGTAATTCGTCTTAACTCAAATCAATATATAGAAATTCCTTGGGGTTATGATTACAATTTGAAAATTAAAATATTATTTGACCTTCAAATAATTGAGATATTCAAAGATGATGTAAAAATTTATGAGATAGATGATTTTTATCTTGATTTCTTAAATTCAGTTAGATTTTCTGCGAGTGCATGTAGTCCAGATTTTTGGGCTTCTGCAGATTTACAAGTTGATGATTTTTACATATCTATACTATTGAGTGAATAAATTCTTATACTTTAGTTAGTAGATTGGAGAGATATAATTTTTGAAAGGTTGAAAAATAATGCCATTAACGGCCGTTTCTGCGGTTGGGCTGGTTGGTTTGTTTCGTCTGATCCGGCATCCGTCAAAAGCCGGAGTAAACACGCCGGATTCAGGTTTGTTCGGTTTGTCTGGTTGTCCCCGATAAATCGGGGCGATGACGTGGCAGCTACAAATCATTAAATACAATTTGATAAAATATATCTGTTTTAATAACTGGAATTATAATAATTCTAATTATTAAAAGGAGTGTCAGATGATATTTATAAACAGAGAAAAGGGGGTTATACTTCTTTGCTGACACTCAAAATGAAAAAGGGCAAATCAGAAGGTTTCAAAATCAATTAGCAGATACATTTGATGATAAACTATTAAAAGAAGTTACGATTGAATCCTGGGATTTGATCTTTGATTATTTGAGTGAGAAATTAGATACTGAAGAAAGATTTGTTCTTGCAATAGATGAATTTCAATCATTAGTAAATTCTAATAAACATTTTTCATCAATATTTCAAAGAATTTTTGATACTAAACTGAAGAACAAAAACATTATGATAATTCTATGTGGCTCACTAATTAGTATGATGTATAGTGAAACTTTAGCTTACAGCAGTCCTCTTTATGGAAGACGAACAGCTCAAATCAAACTTCAGGAGATAGATTTTTCGCATTATAGTGAATTTTATAAAGGATTGAATAATATCGAATTGATTGAATATTTCAGCGTAACCGGTGGAATCCCAAAATACATCGAATTATTTAATCAAGGTAAAAATCTATATAGATCAATTAAGACAGAAATTTTAAATAAAAACAAATTTCTTTATTATGAACCAAGATTTTTATTACGTGAAGAAGTAAATGATGTTTCGACATATTTTTCAATTCTGTCTGTCATTGCTGCAGGTAATCATAAACTGAATAATATTACCAGCAGATTAGGAGTTCAAGCGAGCAGTATAACATCATTTTTGAAAAAATTGATAGATTTAGACATTATCGAAAAACAAGTTCCAGTAACAGAATCTAATCCTTCTAAAAGCAAGAAAGGACTATATTTTATAAAGGATAATTTTTTGAGATTTTGGTTTTGTTTTGTTTTTCCCTATCAAAGTTATCTGGAGATGGATGATTCGGATTATGTAGAGAAAAAAATTAAAATAGAACTAAAATATCTTGTTGCTAATGTTTTCGAATCTCTTTCAAGACAAGTTATGCTTAAATTTAAATTTCCATTTGTAATTGAAAAATGTGGAAGATGGTGAGATAAAAATGGTGAAATTGATGTAGTTGGAATTGGTGGTGATAATATAATCTTCGGAGAATGCAAATGGTCTAAAAAGCACGTCGGGATGAGTGTTTTAAAAGAGTTACAAGCAAAAAGCAAAAGTGTTAAATGGGGATCAAAAAACAGGAATGAATATTTTGTTCTTTTTTCTAAATCCGGATTCAGTAACGATCTAATTCAATATGAAAAGAAAAACGAAGATGTATTCTTAATTGATGTGGATCAATTTTAGAATTGTATCTAACAAACGTTCCCACAATTCAGTCTTGTGGTTCATTTTCTGTTGGTTCCGATGATTCGGAACTAAACCGCAGCATGCATAAAACATTCATGGAGCATTTGTTTTGTTGACTTAATATGATGATATAAAATATTGAACCTGATTTTTAAGTGATTAATTAATTTTATTTAATGTTTTTGAGGTAGTTATGAAAAAATTAAATATATTCAAAAAAACATCTATTTATAATAAACAAATTATTATCATTCTACTCTTTTTTTTGTTTCTATTTTTAATCATTACATTAGACGAAGTGTTAGATTTACCTTATCATATTTTTGGAGCACCACGCACACCTGTAAACACTTTTGAGATATTGATTGAAATAGTTATTACATTAATTATATTGTTAATTCTTCTTCTGATAATAAAAAAATTGCACGATACTCAAAAAAGAACCGAAAAAGAACTTATGATAGGTAAAGAACGTCTGAAAATATTAAATAAAATACTTCGACACGATCTTTCAAATGATTTCATAGTAATTAGAAGCGCAATTAATCTTTTCAAAAAATCATCTGATCCGAATATGCTTTTAGAGATAGAAAAAAGGGTGAAGAAAAGTTTGGAGACAATTGCTGAGTATAGAAAATATGAAGCGTTTATAGACATTAATGCAAACTTAGATGAAATAGAAGTATATGAATTAATAAATGACATAATTGCCGAATTTCCAATTATAAAGTTCAATTTTGAGGGTAAGTGTAAAGTCTTTGCTGATGATTCATTGTATTCTGTATTCAGAAATCTTATTACAAATTCTATTAATCACGGTGATTCTTCTAAAATTGATATAAGAATAACTAATAATGCAAAATTTTGTAAAATTGAATTTTGTGACAACGGCAAAGGAATACCGGATAAAATAAAAGACAAAATATTTGATGAAGGTTTTATTTATGGTAATAATGGCCGTACAGGAATTGGTCTATATATTGTAAAACAAATAATTGAAAGTTTTGATGGTTCGATTTCTGTTATGGACAATCAGCCTAATGGAGCAATTTTTATAATTAATTTACGAAAAGTTCTTAAAACATAATTTTTCTATTTTAAATGTATTGAAATTAAAAAATCTATACAATAAGCAGTTTTACACCCGCATTATTCTCAATTTACAGCTCAGCATGAATAATTTTGGACAGTAAACCCTAAAAGTATCCAGTTAATTAATTTGAAAATATTTAATAGAAAAGTATTTGAAAAAGTAAAGAGAGTTATTATTCGTGTATTGGCGATATCGCCAATACACGAATAATAAAAAAATCCTT
>JAUVLU010000027.1 GCA_030600585.1 Candidatus Cloacimonadota bacterium
AAATATTTTGAATATGATTTTCTCAATACAAATACCAATATTATTGAAAATATGATCAGACAATTAAATCGAAAGTTAAAGAACTTGGATGGTTTCAAATCAGAGAAAAACCTTGCTGATTTTATGAACATCTGGTTTACGGGTTACCATGAAAAATTTAATAATTAGACACAGTTATCTTAACGCTACCTAAATTAAAAAGATAAGACAGGATTTACATGATTGACCGGATAAAAACTGAAAGAGAAAGTGAGAGAAAAAAGACATAATCCAGTTGATCATGTTGATCCCGTCAGAAAAGAAATAGAGGAAAAGTAAATGTCGGAAAACGTATTTAATGATAAGGCGCTGCAGAATTATCTTAATCAGATTGCTGAGATCGAACCTTTGAGCAGAGAAGAAGAGCATGTATTGGCAATTAAAGCTCAAAAGGGCAATAAAGCTGCTATCGAAAAACTTGTTACTTCTAACCTTAAATTTGTTGTTAAAATTGCAGCGAAATATCAGAATCGCGGACTAACCTTATCCGAACTTATCAGTGAAGGAAATATGGGGCTTATTAAGGCAATTGATAAATTCGATCCTAAGCTGCATAATAAACTTATCTCTTATGCTGTCTGGTGGATACGGCAGAAAATTCTTTTTGCGCTCGCAGAGAAAACATCTGTTATCAGAATGCCGCTTGGAAAGGCAACCCAGGCAAATAAGATAAAATATGCCAGAGATAAAATATTCAGTGAAACCGGACATAAAGCAACTATTGAAGAGATTTCCGAAATCACGGATCTTGATAAAAATGCTATAAAAAAAATAAGCGGTCAAACCAAAAATACACTCTCAATTGATAATGCCGGCTTTTCAAGAAATCACAGTAATGTTACACTTAGTGAATTGCTGACCGATAAAGCTGAAGTTGACCCAAAAACTTTATACTACCGCGAAAAAGTTGAAGAAAGTATAGATAGATCTATAAACTCTCTCGGATCTCGTGAAGCATATATTGTTAAACAGTATTTCGGTTTGGAAAGTGGAAAAGGAAAAAATTTTGCGCAGATCGGTGAAGAGCTGGGATTATCCCGCGAGAGGGTAAGACAGATTCAGAAAGCAACTCTAAAAAAAATATTGGAAGATTCTTACAGCAAAATTGAAAACGACTTTGATAATCTATTGAATAATTAATTAAGAGCTTCATCTTCCAAAATTATATTATTCAAAACTCCATCTTTAGCTATCTTCACATCTCCTCTTATCTCAACATTTTTACCAAAATAAACATCACCGGCAACTTCAAGGCTTTTGCATTTCCTCAAAGATGGAATTCCCTTCACAAATCGTTTCTCAAAATCATTTATATTTTTATAATATTTGTCATTCAACTCGATATGCGGAACTTTGCCGTATTCATTAATCAATTTCAATTTATTCTCAGAAGTAAGTTCATAAGCATCACTTAAAATTGCCAGCATATCATTTGTCGTTTTTACAGGTGCAAATCTATCACGATTAACTATTATAGCCCGTGAATTTTTAAATACACTTATTGCCGCTCCCATGGCGGATTCCACCTGATAAACTTTTTCACCATCAACTTCCTTTTTATTCAAGATCATGGTGAGAGGAAGCAGATATCTGGTCTCATAAAGCCGTTGTTTTAATGCTTTCAAATTTACCCAGAGATTGTTCGTATTAAAGTATGAGTATCTATCAATATCCTGAAAAAGTGCCAGTTCGTCATCCGGACATTGTGCTGTTTCTCTCAACAAAAGTTGCCTTTTTTTTGATTGTGCCAGATGTCCGCCCTTCTTATCCATTTTCGTGCGCTTGCAAACTTCCATCATGAACGGTATATTTTCTTCAGCAAAATGAGCTAATATCTTTTCATCAATTACCGCACCAAGATTATCGGAATTAGAAATAAACGCAAATTCAAATCCTTGTGTTATGAGTTTATCCAGAACACCGGAAATCGCAAGAACTGTGTATATCTCACCATGACCGGGCGGATTCCAATTAAGATTATTGTTTTCGTTTTTCAAAGGAGAGAGATCACTCTGTAATATCTTGGGAAATTTATTCTGCACAAAATCGAGTGGAATATGTGGAAGAGCTAACCTGCTGTATTTTTCCAGATAGGAAAGTGAATCTTTTTGAGTATTGAAGCTGTGCATCAAGATCAACGGGATATCTTTACCGGATACTTTTCGTAAATGTAATATCTGACGAGCGATCACATCCAGAAAATTATATTCCCCTTTAATTTTAAGAAGAGTCTTTGCTTTTTTGAGCCCCATGCTTGTACCGAGTCCGCCATTCAATTTAATTACAGCAAGTTTTTCTAATGGGGAAGATTCAGCAGATTCAAGTTTATCATAATCGATAAGATATTCTTTTGCCGGTGGCTCGATCTCACTTTCTGAAAGTGTTCCGGTTGCGCCTTCAAGAATTTTATAATAGGAATTGGAAAACGACTGAATAGTCAGATCTTCCAAACCTTCTTTTCTCATTAATTCTACAAATTCGTTTAAATAACTTTTCATGTTTTCTCTTTAAGGTATATCATAAATTTATCTTTTCTGCTATCGAGATATTCTTTTTTCTATTCCCGCCTCTATTACGATTTATTATCAATTCTCCGAGAAGTCCTATCGAGAAAAATTGCAGTCCGATTACCATTAACAGGGTTCCTAAATACAAGAGTGGACGATTATACAACGGAATGCCAAACCCCAGCTTCATAATTGAAAGATAGAGTGCAATAATGAAACCTGTAATACCGAATCCAAAGCCAACTCTGCCAAATAAATAGAGCGGACTATGAATATATCCGGTAACCAGTTTTACTGTGAGCAGATCCAGAAATCCGCGTAAATACCGCTCTGAACCATACTTGGTTTTTCCGAATTGCCTTTTGCGGTGATGAACAGGGATCTCGGCAATTTTAAATCCGAGAGAATCAGCGAGTGCCGGTATGTAACGATGCATTTCTCCATAGATATCAAGCTCGTTTATCACTTCTTTTTTATATGCTTTAAACCCGCAATTATAGTCGTGCAGTTTTAATTTAAATGTATTGGAAGTTACTTTATTATAAAGTTTGGAAGGCAATTTTTTTGAGATTGGATCGCGGCGTTTTACTTTCCAACCTGTAACCATATCGTATCCTTCATCCAGCTTTTTTATGAATTGCTCTATCTCTTTCGGATCATCCTGAAGATCGGCATCCATCGTGAAGATAATATCTCCTCTCGCAGCTTCAAATCCTACATTCAAACCGGCAGATTTCCCAAAATTTTTCCTGAATTTAATCAGCTTAACATTTTTATCATTATTTGCTAATTCCTGTAATATGTTGTAAGTATTGTCCGTACTGCCGTCATCAATAAAAATGATCTCATATTTGTATTCTTTGATGTTCTCTATAATTTCAGAATACAGTTGTTTCAAACTGTCTTGCTCGTTATAAACCGGTATTACAAATGACAATTTTTCAAATGATAATTTCATTTTTCCATCCTTACATTTTACTTATTAATGTTTATCAGCTGCCACACTCTTCCATAAAACCTATAATTAATTTTTTATTGAGATTTATTTATATGCCTTTCAATTTCAAGATACATATTTTCACCACGTAACCATAAAGCAGTATTGACAAGCTTACCTTCCGTATCAATCAGGAAGAATGCTGGAATGCCGGATACACCATATTTTGATCTAATTGAATTTTGTTCATCCTGTGAATCTAAGGTAGTTATCCAATTTTCGTTATGTTTTTTAGTGTGTTGTTTTACTTTTTCAATATCTTTTTCCCGCGCAATTCCAATTATGATAAGTTCTTCTGTGCTGAACATTTCCCGAGTTTTTTTCACATTAACAATCTCCATTTCACAGGGAGCACACGAAGTTGCCCAAAAATCCAGAAAAACCCATTTTCCTCTGAAATCACTCAATTGATATGATTTTCCTTCAAGATCTGTAAAACTAAATTCTGGAGCATAATCCAATGAATTTAGTTTAATTTTATTCTTCAATTTTTCAATATCATTTTTTTTGTCAGGTAAATTTGTTTCAATTTCGGCAAGTCCTTGTAATATTTCACCGGAATACTTCTTTCCTTTATAGATATATTGGTCAAATTGGGAAAGAGAATAATAATAATAGAACAATTGACGATCTCTTTTGTTTTCGCCATAACTATTTATAATTTTTTCTTTTATCATTTTTAAGTATTCAACCTCATTTTCCTTAAATTCAGGATACCACATTAATGTTTTATAATTACCATTACGTCTTGTAAAATTCAAACCATTTATTTGTTTAAATAATTTAAGAAAATCAGTGAAATCGAAATCTTTCAAATTCCCACTCTTTAAATATATCTTTTGATCTAACAAGTAATCAATACTTTGTGAATATAAAACTTTTGTAAGCATACTATCTATATATGTATTTGCCTTGCTTATTTGAATTTTAGCTTCGGAGATTAGTTCCTCAATTTTTTTATCAGAATAATTCCTGAAATATGTCTTTTTTGTTTTCTTATCACGGTGTTCATACATTAACATAGAAACATTTGCTGCCAGATTCATCTTTTCAATTTCATCTTTTATTTCTGTATATTCATTGAATATTGGTGCATCGATAAAATTCCCTGAAGATATTTCTTTCTTAGTTAAATCATTATATTTTGGATATTTATTCAAGTCAGCAATAATCTTATATGTAGTTGAATCAGAGGAGATTATTGAATAATAATCTCCTCCGTGATCATACTCATAATCCACATTGTCAGAAATATCTGAAAAGGAATGACTCTCAGTATCAAAAAGAAATTGATATTTCATTTTCGGTTGGTCATATTTTATTTCCGATTCATATAAATCATTACCAATTTCTGGCATAATAACAGCAGCATCATATTTAAAATCATTGAAATCACCAACTAAAGATACTTCTGTCGCTTTTTCTGAAATAGCAGCAGGTACAAGAACAGCATTTAGTTTAGGGATTTCGTCTATCATAAAAAATTCAGTTCTGTATGATTCATAGTTTGGATATGAAATATGAATTTTATATTTTATATTTTTATCTGGAATTTCGATTTTAAAATTTCCTTTAGCATTTGTTTTTACTAAACCTATCAAATCTTTTTCTTTTTCTCTGCTCACATCGTTATAAAGCCTAATCTCAATATCCTTTTTGATATTGGAATTTTTAAGTTCTACATTCCCTTTAAGAAAATATTTTTGTTTTGAAGAACAGCCAATAATTACAATTATAATTATTAATAAGCCGATTATTTTTTTCATTTTCCCATCCTTACATTTTATCTCTTAAAAAAACATATTTACAAAACTCATTACCAATCCTGAAGCTATTGGAATCTTTATATTATCATCAATCGGAATCCATGAAAATTCTGCAATTGTTGCAGTTAAAGCACCTGCCACGGCAACAACCGGATTTAAGAAGAGAAGTCCGAAAATAAAACATCCTGCAAAACAGGCTAAGCTTCCTTCCAGACTTTTATCGGTATTCAATATTTTTCTTTTACCATACGGAATTCCCACAAGTGCAGCGAGAGTATCTCCGATTGCCAGAAAAGCAAGGGCTGCAACAGCAATTTCAGCAGGGAAAAAGCCGATACACAATATTGCAGAAATCATCATATAGGTAGCTCCGGTAAAATTGTGGATCTCGTGTTTACGCAGCATAATACCAACTAAATTTAAAAAAATACGCTTAAATGTTTTATGCTCAAGTCTTGCTATCTCGACAATAAGCGCAGTAACGGTTAACGGAACAAGAACCATAAACATCAATTTCCGGTTATAATGAAAAATATAATAATAGGAAAGGGGCAGCAATATCGAACTTACATGAATTGATTTTCGATATAGTTCCTTCTTCTGTTTTTCGGTCATTTTAGTTTTATTTTACTCACTATAAATGATTTTGCAACATCTAACACCAGTTTTGGATCTCCTTTCACTGCTTCCATAAATAACGCTTTTAGGGTTAATTTATCCGCAGGTATCTTCTTACAGAAATTCACTAAATTATTAAATCTTTCATCTGTCATAAATAGGAATTTTTCTTTCATTGTATGCATTACTTTTTGAGTGTTGCCCAGTGTTTTATTCCATTCTTTGCGGTATTTTTTTAGGAATTTAGCATCGAATTGTCCTGTTTTAACAGCTTTGGCAGCAACCTTTCCGGCAATACTTCCGGCTATCATTCCCTGCACAATTCCACCGCCGGTTATCGGGTTTACCTGCCGCGCAGCATCTCCAACCAGCATAATATTATCCCTGACAATTTCTTTTAAAGTTGCCGCAGTTGGAACTCCTCCAAACATAGTATAAGTAATTGTTGCATTAGGAAATCTCTTCGCAACGAATTCATCTAAGTATTCTTTCGGTCCCTTTTCGTGCGACAGATGTCCGGCGATCCCGATACCGACATTTGCAGTACTATCGGATTTTGGGAAGATCCAGAGATATCCGCCGGGAGAGACTTCATTTCCAAAATAGAATTCGCAGGTATTTTTCTTTACGTCAAGACCGGCGAGTGTATATTGTACACATGTATCAATATCTCTGAGGGCAACAGTCGTATTTATTCCTGCCCATCTTCCTACACGGGATCCTGTTCCGTCGGCTGCGATGACTATATCACATTTCACTTCCCTGGTTTTTCCCATATAACGATATTTCACACCAATAATTTTATTGTTTTCTTTTATCAAATCAAGTGCATCTGCTTTTGTAATTAATCGTGCTCCGTGTTTTGCTGCAAGTCCGCAAAGTGCAGTATCAAATATTCTTCTTTCCAGAACATAGCCGGTTCCATTGTTATACATAAATGCACTCTCACCATTTGGAGAGGTCAGTTTTGCAATATCAATTTGTGATGCGATCCAACGTTTATCAACATCAATAAACGGCGCAATACCCTTATGGGAAACACCTTCGGCACAGCGTACCGGAATTCCCGGTTCCCTATCACGTTCCAACATAAGAACGGAAGCACCGTTCTCTGCTGCAAATCTGGCTGCAACACTTCCTGCCGGTCCTGCTCCAATTACAACTATATCATATCTATCTTTCAGCATTATTCACCTTCCTCGATAGCTTTTGCAGGACACACTTTTAAACAATTCAGACAGTTTATGCATATCTCATTATCAATATCAACCCTAAATTCCGAAACTGTTATTGCATCTACAGGACATACAGCAACGCAGGTTCCGCAAATATCACATAATTCAGGTATAACTTTCATAATCTATTTCTCCATATTAAAGCATATAAATTTTTTCTCTGTAATCTATGAATCTAAAAGACGAATCTTTAAAGGTGAACACAATATTGTATGGTACTTCCGGCTCCATCTTATTATCCATTTTATTAAATTTCATTCTGTGAACATCACGTTCGGGAAGAAAATCTATAAGAAGAAATTTCGGTTCAGGATTTCCCTGTCCGAACGGTTGCAGCAGATTATAATCCATCTGAATATATTCATTGAATTTATCCAGTTCTCCGCTGCTGATAACAGCATCGATATCGATTCTTTTATTTTCTTCGATAACCATTTGATTCTGTTTGATATATTCTTCAAATTTTTCAATAAATTTATCCACTTCATTACTTCTCATAGTAAATCCGGCAGCTTTTGCATGACCACCATATTGAATAAGATGTTCACTGCAATATGTGAAAGCATCAACCAGATTAAAGCCATTTGTTCCACGTGCTTCTCCAACTGCAATTCCATTTTTGTTCTTAATAAATATTACCGGAATTCTATGTTTTTTTGTAATACAAGAAGCGGAATAACCGAGAAGTTCAAATGGTATTTGATGTTCCAGATCTCTAAACACAAAAAAATTCTCCAGTTTTTGTGGAATTTTCGTTCGGATGTAACGACGAATACCATCGAGCCTTATCTCTTGATTTTTTTGAAGGTTCTGCATCTCGGCTATTATCATATCCTTTTCTTTATCGTGAGTTACAAGTAATTTCATGCTTTTATGTTCACCGTTTTTTTCCCTGCCGTTAGAAAGTAATTTAATAATGTGATGGATGTTATTCATTCTCTGGGAATAATTGATCCCCGGCTTCAGGTAAGGGCTTAATTTGTAAAG
The DNA here is from genome assembly GCA_030600585.1 of Candidatus Cloacimonadota bacterium. Lineage (GTDB taxonomy): Bacteria > Cloacimonadota > Cloacimonadia > Cloacimonadales > TCS61 > Tenebribacter. The sequence goes on from JAUVLU010000027.1 coordinate 8,150, forward strand.
TGTGCTATCATCAAATGTGCTCCATGTATCCAGAACTTCCTTTACCAAGATTCTATTAACTTCCAATAGTGGAACTTTATCTGAGATACTGCCGACTGCAACCCAGAAAAGATAATTTCTATCGTCAATGATTCCGGTTATTTCTGCAATTTTCTTTATCAGGAAATATGTTACTCCAACACCTGCTATCATTTCAAATGGATATTTGCAATCTTTCTGTTTGGGATTTACAATTGCCAGAGCCGGCGGCAGAAGATCTTCCTGAACAATATGATGATCTGTAACAATAACATCGCAGCCAAGTTCCACAATTTCTTCAATTGCATCCCGGCACGAGACACCACCATCCACAGTTATCACTAAATTAAATTTTTCTTCTTTTATTTTATCGATGAAATTCTGCTGAATTCCATGATTATCTATCAGTCTGTTAGGAATATAATAAAAATGATTTTGAGAACCCATTTTTTCTAAAAAATCATATAAAATATATGTTGCGGTGATACCATCAACGTCGTCATGTCCGTAAATAATGATTTTCTCTTTTTGTTGAACTGCTTCAATAATTCTTTCGGCAGCAATATTAATATCTTTGAGCAGTGAATGATCCGGCAAATCGGACATTGAGGAGTGGATAAAAGAATCACTGATTTCCCGATTTTCCCTTATCTGATCAAAGATTGTATCTTTATTAGAATGTTTATAGCTCCACCTGAATTTCATTGAGTTTGTTACCTGTCTTCATCAGCTTTGGGAATTTCACGATGTTCAATTTTTTTGTAACGTTTCTTAAAAATATCAAAACCGGTAATTCCAAGTGAGAACATTAAAGATTCATCGCTGAGTCCATGTTTATCCACATCTCCGCGAGTAGTGTATGTAACTGCAAATTCAATTTTTTTATTGGGAGATTTTAAGGGAATAGAAGAACCAAAGGTAAGTGCTTTTTCTATTATTTTCTCATTGTTTACTTGGAAAGGAAGTTCACGGTAATAGCCGCCAATTCTTAACGGGATCTTTTCATACCATGAGCCATAACCGCTCAGCGGGTCGTATGCAAATCCCAAACCAAGCTTCAATGTGTTCTTGTCATAATCTTCCGTATCCTGCCACATTTGATAATAACCATCAAAAGAGGCTTTATATTTTTCCAGAAATTTCAAGGTGATCCCGCCCGAAACTTGAGCAGGCACTTCAAAATGAAAATCATCACTTAACGTATCGGCGTATGGTGTATGGGCATATTTATAGGTTTCGGATCCTTCCAAATTTACGTTGGAAGAAAAGGCGGCTCCGAGAGAAATTTTACCGATTTTTTTAGAAAGTCCTACTGTAAATCCCGGGTTTTTATAGATCTTTTCTATTTCATATTTTACATCGATATAATCACTATCTTCAAAATCTAATTTCCAATAGCGGATACGATGACCGAGATAATAATTCATTGCGATACCAATATTTACAATGGAACTTTTGTATGCATAAAGCATATCGGCTTTGTATAGTGAAGTACTTAATCTGTTAATTTCAGAATATTGTAATGTATCACTAAAACTTACAAAAGGGTCACATTCTTTTGCATTCTCAATATTTCCGGATGCAATAGAATTAAAACTGAAAGCAAATCTATGTTTTTTTATTGGAATCGCCATGCTGAAATACGGCATATAAATTCCATCATCACGGAATTCATTATTATCTGAATCTTTGTACCACATATATCCCAGTGAAGTTGCAGTTGAGAATAATACGTTATTTGTTGTTGCAGCTAAAGACGGATTATGAAAATTAGGGTTGATCCGGAACATATCGGCAGAGCCGGTTTCACCCATTCCCATACCATAAACATCATTTCCGTAATATTCAAGCGGCATTCCATCGAATGAAAAAATTGAATTCCCTGCCAATAGAACAAACATTAATAGTAACATTAAAATTAATTTGTATTTCATTATAACTCCTGATTTATATTTATTATTTAACTATAACAAAAAAATTAACATTCTTTTCTTTGTCAATTTTAAGTTGGAAAGTGAATGATGAAAAAGCTTGGATGATTTAAAGAAAGTAAACGTGTCTTCCTGTCCGTTCTCCGTAGTCCCGATTATCGGGACGAAGGACGAGAGTGTCCGGCAACTGCCGGATGTATCGAAGGATGATAAAGAATAATTGATATTGTCACACAATTCGGTATAAAGATGCACAAAATATTTGACAGGAAAGTTGATCCAATAAATTCTCTCGATAGGTTTTACATTGTCTAAACAGATCAAGATTATGAGGTTAAATATGAAAAAGGAAAAATGGATTATTATCTACTTTTTGTTTATAGTTGTAATTGCATCTGCTGAAAATTTTGATGATACTGTGTTTATTAAATTCTATCAAGCTCTCGATTCACTTAACTTTATCAAAAATGAAATTGCTCCGACTGCTTTTGAATTTGATAATAAAACCTACAATGGCTACGAGATAATTTTTGAAACAAAATGGTCGCTGCTCGATAAAGATATCGACCCGATGGATATGTTCTATCCTTATGAAAACAGCTATTGGTACAATGCCGGCTGGAGAGCAGATACAAGATTCTGCGCCGATGGTGCAGGCTCTACGTTTTATTTGATCAGGAATGGTGATCTTTTCTGCACTGTCCGCTGGGAATTTGTTTCGTATATCGATGATTATGGTGACTATGTCACGGGTGATGAACTTTCTGGCAAAATACAATGCGCAGTTGAGATTATTGAAAAATGAGATAGCGTTTGAAGAATTGATGTAACGTACTGTCGGGGCTTGCCCCGGCAAGCACTTATAAAAATATAGGAGATTAGTAATGAAAAAAATGTTGATGTTGTTAGTATTAATGCTTATGTTCTCAAGTATATTTGCTGAGTTGGTTATTCTCAATGATGGTCGTATCTTAAAGGGTGAAATTGTTGGTAAAAAAAGTGATTCGATTTATCTCAGATCAGAAGGAAACATCTATCTGCTAACTCGTGATCTGGTAAAGAAAATCAAAAATGATGGAAATCTAACTATTACAAAACTCACTTACAAGAAAAAAGACTTTGTGAAAGATGATGTTGATATTTCGCAATTGACTCCAATTGGCGAGCGTGAAGAGGCGATCACTTATGGTAAGTCGGTTTCTAATGATATGCAGCCAACACATAAAGCCAAAATGAATCTGCCAATCGTAGGTCTTAGCGTATTGTTTGGAGTATGTGCATGGGATTACTTTGCTTCTGCTAGCGATATAAATGATGCAATTGAATTTAATAAAGATTTTCTGGAAAATTCGAGTGGCTCTATCTATGAAGAAAGCTATGAGAAATTAATAGATAACTTAGAAAAGGCAAAAACTCGCAAGATGATAACTGCTTCATTCCTTACTGCTGCATCAGCTTTATCTCTTGGTTTATCTATTGAAAGCGTTGAGATTAAAGCATCTCCAACTTCAATTGAACTTGGGTATAAATTTTAACCGTCGGGGCTTGCCCCGGCAAGCCCTTACAAAAACATAGGAGATTAGTAGTGAAACAAAATCTTCACGTGCTATTACATTCCAATCCGGCAGTTGCCGGATTAGGAATGAGATAGAATTTTTTGTTCGTTAAGAAATGCCGTTTTGCTACACAAAGCCAACAATAATTGTTCGTTGCTAATCCTATTCCGCCACCACAATTACACCGGTTCCAATTATATTTTTCTTGTAATAATCCAGCAGCATAAAAACAAAAGCAATTGGGTAGAAAATAATATAATAAATTGGAAGAAAAATTGATAATAGCTTAGATTTGGAGATCATTGAAAGTGGAATCTTTAGTGCCAGTTTCCAATATATCTGTCCGAATTTACCATAAGAATATTCAAATGAAACAATTTTAAAACCTGCATTTTCCAGTTTGGAACAGATGTCTTCTTTGCTGTAACCCGGGCGCACATGTTCTGCCGTGAATTTGGCAGATTCATCAAAATTGCTGGGGGATGAAATTACCAGTTTTCCTCCCTTATTGAGTACCTTTCTAAAATTTCGTAAAACTTGCTCATCATTTTCGATATGTTCCAGAATATCGATTGCGATAATGAGATCGAAACTTTCTTTTGGTGTATATTCTGCCAAATCTGCCTGCTGAGCTGTGAAATTCTGCCAGCCGATTTCCTCAGCATAATGAGTAAATGAATTCATGTAATCGGTTTTGAGGTCGACTGCATGAACTTTTGCTTTTTTGAATTGCTTGAGAATGAAGTAGGAATACTGTCCAAATCCGGCACCGGCATCATAAAAACGCAATTGTTTCCCAGATGGAAAATATTTTTTAATCTCTCTTTTCACGTACCACTGACGCAGCAGCAGCATATCCAAAAGCAGATAGAACAGCTTCCTGAAAACAGGAAAACGTTCTATCAAACTGGCGAATTTATCTTTTACTTTATCGTATTTCATTTATATAACATTCCTGCAAGCCCATAATCCGCCTGCAATATTTATGTCCGGTTTAGTTACAATGTAAACAGGAAACTGAATGAGAAGCTGTTGGCGGATAAGACAATTGTGAAATTCCTCCATTAACCCGCTTCGATGAATAAATTCTGCATTATTTACTGTAGAAGTTCCGCAAAGATAAATTCCGCCGTAGGGCTGTGCTACCAGCGACATTGCCTGAATTATTCTGCCTACACATCTGTAAAAAATATTGAGTGCTTCGACAGCATATTTATCAATTCCATTAACGGCTGAATTAGCAATTTCAGTAGCTTCTTTCTTTTCTTTTTGCATCATTCCATCCAATTTTAATAATGCTTCATAGGTTTTGCATAACCCTTTTCCGGAAACGAAATCTTCGAAATTTAAAAAATTTCTTTCTGGTTTATCGGAAAGAATGACCTTAATAATTTCTGCATGTCTTTCATCCAATGGAGGAACCTGAATATGCTGGATCTCAGAAGACAATACATCTTTTACCTTTTCACCGGAATGAGTAGTAAACTCGATAATACTTGCAGTTCCAAAGCCGGTTCCAGGCGCTATTATAAGTTTGTTATTTATACGGTTTTTTGCAGGAAAATCCGGCTTATACAGGATTTCACATTGTCCCGAATTCAGTTCACTTTTTTCTTCCATATCAAGAATACCGTATCCTGCCAGTTCCATATCATTGACCATGATCGTGTTATTTTCCGGGAATCCCCACTCGATCAGATCTTCTAAAATTATGGACGGTCTGCTCTTCCAATTTGTGATTTCTACTTCACGATGATCTATAACCGCTCCGGCAAAACCAATAACACAATTAGTTGGTTTCATTCCTGAATTAATATCATTTAGAGAAGAAATAAGGAAGCTTTTGAGTTCTTCTTTAGAATTGATCTTCTGTTTATATTCTCGAGATGAAGAAACTATTTTTTCTTTCTCAATTATTTCTGCTCGAAAACGTGTATGTGTCCCGCCTGCATCGATAGATATATTTAAACTTTTCATAATTGGCTAAATGTAATAATCAATTTCATGAGTCAATAAAAAAGTAAATAGCACACATTCTCCGAAAAAATTTTGGGTATCAATTGAAAAAATATGTTATAGATATTTCATCCATATTTTACCTTATATTTATTGCTAACTGAATTATAGGCGGATTATTGAACTTGACAAAATGACAGGTAAAAATCACCTAACAAAAAATATGAAATAATAAAATTATTTATAAAGGAGTAATTATGAAAAAAGTTTTTTTCTTTATTGTAACAGTGTTGTGTTTTACATCACTCTTTGCCAATATGGCAATACCATTTAATGAGGAATATTTTCTACCCAAAAGAATAATTGTGGGGTTTGAATGGAATGCAATTGGTAACAGGGAATGTGTTTTGGAACACGAACTTAACGATGGTATTGTTGAAACAGGAATTGCAAGTTTTGATATTCTATCCGAACAATTTGAATTTGTAGAATTAAAACAGCGTATTGATTTTGTGAAAGATCTGGATTGGAACGATAACGGATTATATCCAAGATGTATTTATAATATTACATTGGCAAACAATGATAATATCGAGGCAGCCGTTGAAGCACTTGCGGCAGATCCAAATATCATCTATGCCGAGTATGAGCCGATTTATAAAATTGATTACGTTCCAAATGATGCTTCTTATGATATGCAGTGGTATCATGAATTCATTCAAAGTGAACCAGCTTGGGATTATACAACTGGAAGTGAAGATGTCATTATCGGTATTGTGGACTCCGGTATCAAATGGAATCATCCTGACCTACTGAATAATATCTGGATCAATGAACCTGAATTAAACTCTACATCCGGTGGGAGTCCAATGAATATAAATTGGACGGCAGGGTCGGTTTCAGGAGGTAATGGAATAGATGATGATGGAAACGGAAAGATAGACGACTGTATAGGCTGGAATTTCTATGGTGCTCAAAGTAATCAATCATATCAGGGTTATGCGGATAATGCTCATGGTACCCACGTTGCGGGATGTGCCGGTGCAGTAGGAGATAATTATATTGGTGTAACGGGTCCCATGATGAACGTTAAACTAATTTCATCCCGCCATTCACCAACCAATACATCATCCAATTCAATTTACAATGGCTACCTTGGAGTTTATTACTGTGCAGATTCGGGTGCTGATATAATCAACTGTAGCTGGGGTGGAGGTGGTAGTCCATATACTCCCAATCTTGCTATAAATTATGCCATGGATCATGGAGCAATAGTAACATGTGCTGCCGGAAATGATAATGAAAATCTTGCTTCGAATCCTCATTACCCCGGCAACTGTACTAACGCTGTTTGTGTTGCTGCTACCGGTCCTAATAATGATGTAAAAGCCATGTTTTCAAATTATGGTACTACCGTGGATGTTTCCGCACCAGGTGCTAATATATATTCTACAATAATTTCAGGAAATGGCTACGAAAACTATAGTGGTACCTCTATGGCTTCTCCTGTTGCAGCCGGTGTTGCCGGACTTATTAAGTCTGTCCATCCAGAGTTAACCTCTCAGGAACTTAAAACCAGATTGGAATACACTTGTGATGACATTGAGGCTGTTAATGATTCAATGTACATTGGCATGTTAGGAGCAGGGCGTGTTAATTCTTTTAAAGGAGCCATGTACGATCTGATCCCTAATCTCACAATTGCTGAAATTACTATACTCGAACAAACCGGCGACGGTGATGGTGTTCCTAATCCGGGTGAAGTAATAAATCTTTTGGTTAACCTTGAAAATGATGCATTCTGGCTTGATGCTGAAAATATTACGGCTACTATCAGTTGTGAGGTTGCTGAAGTAACTATACTCAACGATGAAACTACATATTCTGATATCTCCTCAGGATCCAGCGGTTGGAATTCCGGTGATCCTTTTAGCTTTGAAACTCCTGCCGAACTTTCTGATTTCGTTATTCCTTTTACTATGACCATTTCGGCAAATCCGAGTGCCGCATGGCCTTATGTTATAGAACATGAAGTAATAGTTGAATTAACTTTGGCTCAAGCTGGCTGGCCTTTGGTTTTAGGAAGTGTTTCTACATCAAGCGGGGTTATTGTAGACCTTGAAAATGATGGTTCAAACGAAATAATATTTGGTGATTATGCGGGGATGATTCATGTTATGCAGGCAGATGGAACTCCCGTTGCCCCATTCCCTATCGATACAGGTGCTACAATTGGTGTCGCAGTTGCAGTTGGTTTTGTAGATAGTGATGATAATGAAGATATTGTTATCGGTAATGATGCAGGTCATGTGATTGCTTACGATCATGATGGAAACATTATTTTTGATTATCTCGCGGGTGGAAGTATAAAAAGTAATCCTATGATTGCCGATGTTGACGGTAATGGTACAATGGAAGTTATAGTTTGTACATACCCAGTCGGTGCAGTTCACATTATAAATTCAGATGGAACTTCCTTTCCTAATTTTCCGGCTACATTAGACAGCCCCGTAATGTTCTCTGCTGCTATTGGTGATTTGAATAACGATGGAAATCTTGAAGTTCTGGTCGTAACAATAGCAGGTTCCCTGTATGCGATCTCTTCCAATACCGGTTCCAATCTTTCCGGATGGCCATATGCTCTTGGTTCAGGCTCAACCCAAGGTCCGACTCTTTCAAACTTAGATGCCGATATTTATCCCGAAGTGCTGATCGCAACAGCTGCAACTCCAGGTAATGTTCATGTTATAGATAATGACGGTTCTCTTATCTTGGATTTGGCTATAGATGCTCAAGTTCGTACAGCAATCGTAACAGCAGATTTCAATAATAATGGAAACAACGATATTTGCTTTATTGATTTTAGCGGTAATATTCATCTTGTAGATCAAGCTGGAAATGATCTTCCAAATTTTCCGGTTAATATTGGTGAATCAGTTGACTCAACACCGGTTATTGTTGATATGGACGCAAATGGAACTCTTGATATTGTGTTTGGAGATAACGCTGGATATCTGCATTCAATAGATATTACCGGTAATGAAACATTTATGTTCCCAATAAATTTAGGAAGTTCTCTCAAAGTAGCTCCTGCTATAGGATATGCCGATGATGACGGAGATATTGAAATACTGATACCAAATCAGACATCCTACTTTCTGATAGATTACAAAAATTCAAGCGGCGCAGTACATTGGGCAAATTTTAAACGTAATCCACAAAGAACCGGTAATGCTTCCGATCCTACATCCGGAATCGAGCCGGAAGTAGTTCCTGTATTTTCAAACGAACTGAGCAAGAACTATCCCAACCCGTTCAATCCGGAAACTAATATCAGCTTCAGTATTAAGGAAGATGGTTATGTGAGCTTGAAAGTTTATAATATGCGTGGACAACTGGTAAAAACTCTCATCTCAGAAAACCTGCAGGAAGGTGTTCATTTTACACTATGGAACGGTAAAGATAATAGCAATAAATCTGTTTCCAGCGGAATTTATTTTTACAAAATGGATTCCAAAAACTATTCATCAACCAGAAAAATGATCCTTCTAAAATAACCTTCGGAACGATGTATCGGCTTGAGTAACAAACGATGCTGGAATTCTCTTGCCTGTCTTACGATTGATTCTGAGAGATCTTCCGAAAGGTTGCGTTCATAAAAAGTGGGGAAAGCAATTTGCTTTCCCCATTTATTATTATAAATTAACACCCAAAGTATTTGACAGAAAAAGTTGTTTGAATTGAACTGCCGGTTGAAACATAAAAGAAATTTGTTTGCTGAAAGATTGTAAAAAAGATAAATTAATTAATTCTAATATCGAAGTGAAGGAATCTGAGTTCATAATTTAGAACTACGAATTAATTATATGTGAAATATTACTATCATAAATAGGTTTTTTCTACAAAAAATGACATTTAATTATCGTGGTTAAATATTGAATTTTATATTAAAAAATTAAAAAAGGAGGAGATCATGAAAAAAGTAATTTTATTAACGATTGTTTTGATTCTATCATTTGTTTCTGAAGTAACAGCTCAGACACATGGTGACATACTCTGGACGAACTGCTATGGAGGGCCAGGCAGTGATAAAGGTTCTGAAGTTCAACTGACATCTGATGGTGGATACATCATTACAGGACGAACAGGTTCATTCGGTGCAGGTGCTCAAGATGCTTATCTTATAAGGACCGATGCAAATGGTGATACACTCTGGACAAAAACCTATGGCGGCACAGACTGGGATTATGCCTACTCGGTTAAGCAAACAACAGATGATGGATTTATTGTTGTAGGAGGATCAAGGTCGTTCAGTAGTGGTGGGGATTATGATGTTTATCTTATAAAGACCGATGCGAATGGTGATACCCTTTGGACAAAAACATACGGCGGAACAGATACTGAATATGGTTCTTCGGTTCAATTGACATCTGATGGGGGCTACATCATTATCGGAGTTACAATGTCGTACGGTGCAGGTGACAGAGATTTCTATCTTATAAAGACCGATGCAAATGGTGATATACTCTGGACGCAAACATACGGCGGAACAGATAGCGATGAAGGTTATTCAGTTCAACTAACATCTGATGGAGGATATATTCTTGTAGGAGAAACATGCTCATACGGTGTACCAGTTGGTTCAGCAGATGTTTGGCTAATCAAAACCGATGCAGACGGTAATTTACTCTGGTCGCAAACCTATGGGGGTGCCTATACTGATTTTGGCAATTCTGTCCAACTGACATCTGACGGCGGATACATTATTGCAGCAGGAACGTGGTCGTATGGTGCCGGCAATACAGATGGTTATCTTATAAAGACAGATGCAGATGGTAATTCTCTCTGGACGCAAACCTATGGAAATACTTTTTATGACACTGCATATTCTATTCAGCAGACCGCTGATGGCGGTTATATTTTTACCGGCGATTATGGGTATGCAGATTATACAAATGATGTTTGGATAGTTAAGACAGATGAATCCGGTAATACAATTTGGGAAGAAACGTATGGAGAGGCAGGTGGCTGGAATTATGATTGTGGGGCTTCAATACAAATAACCTCTGATTATAACTATATTATTGCAGGGCAAACGTATTCCTATGGTGCAGGAGATTGGGATGTATGGATGTTAAAAATTGCTGGTGATGGTATTCCTCAATTAAATCCACCGACAAACGTTGTGTTCAATTCCTTTGTCGAGATCATTTTCTGGGAACCTCCGGAAGATTCAAATGCTACTTTAATAAATTATAACATATATCTGGATGGAGTTCTGGTAGAAATTGTTGGAATCGATATATTTGAATATCAATATATTGATATTCCACCTGGGCTTTATATTGTTGGTGTTTCTGCGGTTTATGAAGAAGGTGAATCAGAAATTATTGAAGATGATGGTTGGGGATATATACGTTATCCCCCTACAAATGCTTCTTATGAGATAATTGATGACCACATTCATCTAACATGGCAGGAACCTGAACCGGGAAGTACATTTCCATTTCTGAATTACAAAATCTACCTGGATGGAGAGTTATTAGAAGAAACCAATGAACTTTTCTGCGATATATACGGTCTTGTCAGTGGTCAATCCTATCTTGTAGGGCTTACAGCTTTTTATGAGTATTTGTTTGAGTCCGATCCGATAGAATTTGAAATTACGTTTACCGGAATAAATCCGGGAAATATCCAACCTGTTTCTGTTCTTTACCAGAATTATCCCAACCCATTCAATCCTGAAACTACAATCTCTTTTTCTGTAACACAAACGTCCCCGTTTGTGACTCTTGAAATATTCAACATCAAAGGACAGAAGGTAAAAACACTTGTAAATGAAATACTGGATGCAGGTACACATCAGGTTGTTTGGAACGGAACTGACGAAAACAATAAGCAGGTTACATCAGGAATCTATTACTATCAATTGAAAGCAGAAAAATATACAAGCATTAAAAAGATGATTTTGATGAAATAGGGTTCAACTCCCTCTTTGGTTACCTCCATAATTAGAGGATGTTTGTGTTTGCGAGATGCAATGTTTCACCGCTGGAACTAATTTTAAAATTAGCATGTGGATGAGGCAAAATTGAGTTCAAAATTTAGAAATACGAATTATTCTAAGGAGAAAACATGAAAAAAGTAATGTTAATAACAGTGATGCTGTGCTTATTTTTTGTATCTGGATTATTGGGCCAGGCACCTGGTGACACATTATGGACGAAGACCTATGGAGGAGTAGATATTGATTCTGGAACCTCAGTTCAACAGACTACAGATGGCGGATACATCGTTACAGGGACTACGGAAAATTTCGGTGCAGGCGGTAATGATGTATGGCTCATCAAGACAAATACATCCGGTGATACCCTGTGGACAAAGACATATGGAGGGACAAATGATGATTTGGGACAATCAGTTCAGCAAACCACAGATGGTGGATACATCGTTGCAGGATGGACAAAATCTTCTTCCTTTTGTAATTTGGGATACTTAATAAAGACTGATTCAGATGGTGATACTCTCTGGACAAAGATCTTGGGAGATGATGGATTTATCAAATTTACTGAGTTTTATTCAGTTCAGCAGACCACAGATGGCGGATATGTCGCTGCGGGATTTACAACTTGCTATGGTGCTGGTGGATACGATGTTTATCTAATTAAGACCGATTCAAATGGGGATACTCTCTGGACAAATACATATGGAGGTGCAGGTGCCGATCAAGGCTGGTCGGTCCAGCAGACGACAGATGGCGGTTACATAGTAGCAGGATTTACAGAATCCTATGCTATAGGTAATTTGGATGTGTACTTAGTAAAGACCGATTCAAATGGGGATACTCTCTGGACAAAGACCTATGGAGGGACAGGTTACGAAAAAGGCTTTTCGGCCAGGCAAACTTCTGATGGAGGATATATTGTTGGGGGATATACGGGGACAGCCGATATGTACTCTAGAGATATGTATCTAATAAAGACAGATTCAAATGGTGATACCCTCTGGACAAAAATCTATGGGGGTGCAACTGGTGATGAGGAGAGCCGCCTAGTTATACAGACCTCAGATGGTGGATATATTGCTACAGGATCTACAGCTTCCTATGGTGCAGGTAGTCATGATGTTTATTTATTAAAGACAGATTCAGATGGTGATACCCTCTGGACAGGTACCTATGGTGGTACAGGTTTCGATTATGGCTATTCAGTCCAGCAGATCACAGGTGGTGGATATATTGTTGCAGGTTATACAACATCATATGGTGCAGGTTATTATGATGTATGGATGTTAAAAATTGCTGGTGATGGTATACCTCCACTCAACCCACCACAAAATTTATTTGTAGACGAACTTGGTTATGCAACATGGGATCCTCCTTTAGCTCGAGACTTACTTGGTTATAACATCTATCTGGATGGAGTATTTATAGGTCTCACAACAGACCTGTTCTGGCAATATACAGATTTAGTAAATGGCCAAATTTATATAGCTGGTGTTTCTGCATTATATGATGAGGGTGAATCCGATCCTATTAATAATGACTTCATGTATATCGGAACAAATGCTGAGAATGATATTATACTGACAACGAAGCTCATGGGTAATTATCCCAACCCGTTCAATCCGACAACTACAATCTCTTTTTCTGTAACACAAACGTCCCCGTTTGTGACTCTTGAAATATTCAACACCAAAGGGCAGAAGGTAAAAACACTCGTAAATGAAAAACTGGATGCAGGTGCACATCAGGTTGTATGGAACGGAACTGACGAAAACAATAAGCAGGTTACATCAGGAATCTATTACTATCAATTGAAAGCAGGAAAATATACTGAAACGAAGAAAATGATTCTCCTTCGCTAAAGCTTCGGAGGACAAGTCCTCCTAAAATAACCTTCGGAACGATGTATCGGCTTGAGTAACAAACGATGCTGGAATTCTCTTGCCTGTCTTACGGTCGATTCTGAGAGACCTTCCGAACGGTTATGTTCATTTAAAAAGATGGGGAAAGAAGAATATCTGTGAGTAATCTATTGAGCTTTCTAAATGTAGGAGAGACAGAATAAATTTGACAGGAAAAGTTTTATAAATTGTAGTGTAAGTTAAATATGAGTCAAATTTATTGGAGGTTTTATGAAAAAATTAATTTATCAATCTTCACCTATTGTAACTTTAGCTACAAATAATTTTATTAATATCCCCGTTATCTTTCAATATGAAAAAACACCATTAATTGAGATAGTATATGAACAAAGTATTGGTTATACTTCAAAAATACCAATTTATCATCCGGATGGGACATACTTAGCAAAAGTTAATGGTACTCGTGTTTATCCTACAGAAGATGGGAAAAAAGCAGGTATTACAATGAATGAGTACTCTGATCAATGGATTTGTAAAATGGATGATAAAACTATCTTTGAAGTTCATCATCAAAAAGGAGATTCCTTTAAATTATTTGCTGAATTATATACTCCAGATGGTTGTTTTGTAAAATTTGAAGATAATCCAAAGCCATCTTTAATAAATATTACTGGAAACGATATTAATGTTGGAGGTGTTAGTATGAGTGGCTGTACGTTTAATAATCTCCAAATTGGTATTTGGTTAAAAAAAGATGGTTCCTGCCTAATTGGTTGTTCATAAAGAAAAACTTATTACAATAGCTATATTATTTTTTATAAGTTGAAAATAATAGAATAACTTAAAACAGCTAGATTTAATAATCTGGCTGTTATATTTTATAGTTTAATATCTTTTCTTCCTGCGTGGTTTACCGCTTCCCGATTTTCTATCATAACTTTTGCGTGGACTACCTGAACGGAAGTTTTTTTTTGGAGCGGATTTCTCTTTTCCTTTTGCTTCCACGATAAGAGGTTTTTTATCTCTTCCGCGACCACGGAATATTTCGATGATATGTTCTGCTTCTTCAAAAGGAACATTTGCAAAAGAAAAATTATCATAAATCTCTACATTGCGAATAAGATGCGAATCTACCATTGCCTCTTCCTGGATAAGTTTAACCAACTTTGGTGGATCCATTTTATCTTTACGACCCAGTGCAATGAACAGCCGTGTAATTCCTTCCTGATCTGGAGAATTGTCGGGTCGTCTTCTTCCTGTATGTTTCTGTTTTCTGCCCGGTTCATGGATTTCAGTGTATTTATCAGGCGAGAACTCATCTTTATAGGCATGAGTTAAAAGGGCAGCAATTACTTGATCTGCCGGATATTGTGCTAGAAGTTCAATTGCCACATGCATATTTTCATCAAATTTACCAGCAACAATTATCTCATTGATCTCTTCAACAATTCTCTTTCGTTTCAGCTTGATAAGCTGCTTAACTTTAGGAAGTGATTCCTTACGGATCTCTGATTTGGAAACACGTTGAATATTCATCAGTTTGCGATATTCGGATGGTGTGATAAAGGTGATAGCAGTTCCCTGTTTTCCTGCTCTTCCGGTTCTCCCGATACGGTGTACATAACTTTCCGGATCTTGTGGAAGTGAATAATTCAAAACATGCGTAAGGTTATTAATATCAATACCTCTGGCAGCAACATCGGTGGCTACCAGAATAGTAACACGCTTTTTCTTGAATTGGCTGAGAATGCGTTCCCGCTGAGGTTGGGAGATATCTCCATGAATTGCGGCAGCATCATAACCACGATCTATAAGAGCATTTGCCAGATGATCTACCTTTAGTTTTGTCCGGCAGAAAACAAGAGCATAAAACTCCTTTTCCACATCGATAATGCGGCAGAGTGCTTCAAACTTATCTGAGGTACGAACTTCAAAATAGATCTGGTCGGTCAAATTTACCGTTAGCTGCTTGGATTGAACTTTTACGACTTCGTATTCACCCATGAATTTTTCTGCCAACTGCACGATTCTTTGAGGCATTGTGGCAGAGAATAATAAAACTCTTTTTTCTTTTGGTGTTTTAGAAAGTATCAGTTCGATATCATCAATGAATCCCATATTCAGCATTTCATCTGCTTCATCTAAAACCATAAATTTAAGGTCATCTAATTTCAATGTCTCGCGGTTCAAATGATCTATCAAACGACCGGGTGTTCCTACTATAATTTCCACGCCCTTCTTCAAACGGCGAAATTGTTGATCGTAAGATTGTCCGCCATAAACCGGCAGAATTCCAATACTTCTACCACCACGGTAGGAATTCATCTCCTCTGCAACCTGCACAGCAAGTTCGCGGGTTGGAGCCATGATAAGTGCCTGAACTTTTCCGGTATTTTCTATTATATTATCCATTATCGGCAGACCAAAAGCTGCAGTTTTTCCGGTTCCGGTTTGTGCCTGTCCTACAATATCTTTCTCGTTTTTCAGGAGTAAAGGGATCGTTAATTTCTGAATTGGGGAAGGTTCTTCAAATCCTTTTTTACTGATCGCCAGCAGTGATTTTTTCGATAACCCCAGATTTTCAAATTTTTCTAAATTACTCATGTGTTTCCTATACTTATATTTTTTTTGCAACGACCAGAAAGAATAAAAATGTTTCTGAAAATTACGTAAACCAAGATTTATGAGGGGGTTGTATTAGCAAGGTATTTGTTTGGGAACGCGGATCGGCTTAACTTCACCCTCGTTCATATAAAGTAGTAAAGTCAAATATAGAACTCAATCTACAATTGTAAATTTTTTAATGTTCAATTGTCTCGTTACGAAGTTATAGCGTTCCCAAGACGAACTTGGGAACGAGATTAATGTGGGATGGGCAATTGCCTATCAGGTTAGGTCATTCTGGCGCTTGCCAGCTTTGGGCTGGTATCTTGCACGTTGTTCTTTGGAAGAATCTCGAACGGAATAATAATGAAAAACATAACAATTTTCATATTATTAATCGTGTTTATTTCTATCCTTTCTTTAGAATTTTAGATTCTTTAATCTTGCTTTTGCTGTTTCTGTGTAGAAGGTCTCTTTTCCCTTACCATTTGCAATTATTCTTTCCAACCAGATTCTTGCTTTTTTCGTATTGCCCTCTGCCCAATATGCTTGTGCGATTTGATATCTGAAACCTTGCATGTAAGCACTTTTGGGGAAATCTTTTTCAAAATCTGAAAATGTTTTAAGAACAACAGGAATGTATTTTTTAAAAT
The DNA here is from genome assembly GCA_030600585.1 of Candidatus Cloacimonadota bacterium. Lineage (GTDB taxonomy): Bacteria > Cloacimonadota > Cloacimonadia > Cloacimonadales > TCS61 > Tenebribacter. The sequence goes on from JAUVLU010000027.1 coordinate 24,734, forward strand.
CTTCTTTCAAGCCGAATGCTTTTTGATTATCATCGGGATTTGATGAACCGAGAAGAGCAAAGAGTTTCCTCCTGTAAGCAACTTCTGCAGAAGGAGTATTCGCAAATTCTTTTAAAACTTTATCATACCATTTTATAGCGATTTCTACATTTGGCATCCAGGAAGAATCTATTATGAATTCTCTATCTGCATTCGACCAGAAATCTCCATTTTGCAGATATGCTCTGGCAACAAGCGTTATAGTATTTCTATCGGAATCAAAAGTAACGATATCGGAAACCTGCGAATAAATTGTTGCTATTTGCTTAGCATATTCGGAATCTGGAAATTTGGTGATCAGAAGTTCCCAATCTTCCAGTGCAAGCGAGAAATTTCCTTCTTCAAAGATGATCTGACCGACGATATACAAAGCTTTTGCTTTTTCATCCGCAGATGATTCGGAATTATGATATATAGAAAGAAATTTTTCTTTGGCTATCTCATTAAAATCATGTCGATAATAATCATTTGCAATATCCAGAGCAGAGACTTCATACTTTTTTTCTTTTAATATTGCTTGTTTTATATTTTCAAGTTTTTCCAATATTGTCTTATTCAATTTGTGATCCGGATATTTTTGTTTGAAATTATTCCAATCTGCAATTGCATTATTAAAATCTTTTTTCTCATACGAAATTTCACCCATCATATATAATGATTCAGCTTTATATTCTTTTGGTGTTCGTTCATTATTATATAATATAATAAATCGTTCCAATGCATCATCCAGAAATCCGTGATTATATAGGTCAAAAGCTGATTCTAAATTATATAATAAATTTGACCTATGTGATATTTCTGTAGAATATAATAGATTAGAAATGATAATAATAACAATAAGAAATAGTATTTTTCTCATTTTTATCTCCTTGTCTCATCAAACTTTTTATTAATTTTTATATCAACACGTCTATTTTTTTTTCTATTCTCAGCCGAGTCATTATCAACTATAGGTTTATATTCACCAAATCCCATGGCTTGCAGTTGAGATGGTAAAAAATGGTCATTTTCGATAAATACTCTTACTACAGAAATTGCTCTTGCTGTAGAAAGTTCCCAATTAGAAGGAAACTCACTGTTATTTATTGGAATGTTGTCGGTATGTCCTTCAATTCTTATTTCCCAACCGAGATCTAATTGGAAAGAATCTTTAATGCTTTTGGCAATAAGATCAAGAGCTTCTTCTGCACCTTTTTTCAGATCGGCTTTTCCACTTTTAAAAAGGATCTCACTTGGAACGGTTATTGTTTTTTCATTCAAATCAAAAGAGAGTCCCTTAGCTTTCATTGCTTCTTGTTGTAATAATTCGTACTGTGAACTAACAATAAAGAAAAACACGAAGAAAACCAGAAGAAGCGTCATTAAGTCTGCATAAGGTATCATTGTATCTAAAAGTGTTTCATCAAGTTTTTTTTCCGATCCTTTTACAAGAGTTTCCATTTCATCTTTTATCTGGGTTTTTTCCAGATCAATATATTCTGCCTGATACTTCACAGCATTAGCTTTCATAGATATGTCTTTCCGCTTTTTAAGATTATTTATATATTTCATATTCCTATTTTAATAATTAATCTAAAAATCCGTGTAATCTTTCTTTAAGGATCAGATTAGTATCACCTCTTTGAATGGATAGAATTCCTTCCAGAACTAATAATCTCAGACGAGTATTGCGAAGATTTCTAACTCCGATCTTTCCTGCAATGGGTTTAAAGATCAAAGCTGCCAAAATCAAACCATATAAAGTAGTTACCAGGGCAAGTCCCATAGCAGCCGGTATTTCTGCAGGGTTCTGAACTCTGTTAAGCATTGCAATAAGACCGATCACAGTTCCCATCATTCCAAACATTGGAGATAACGAACCGGCAATATAAAAAACATTCTCGGCAATATTATGTTTTCTTGTCAAACCCCTGTTTTCTCTTAAGAGGACATCACGGATAAATGCAGGATCCATATTATCAGTAATTAAAGTTATACCTTTTATCAGGAAAGAAAAATTTGTGTATGCATCGAAGTTCGTAATGTTATTTACTCCATTCTTTTTCGCTTCGCTGTTTATTTCTACTAATGTATTTATGATCTCTTTTTCAGAATGATCTTTTTCGAATATTATTTTGAAAAATGCATCGAAAGCATGATGAATATCATTATAAGAAAAAAAAACCAGAATTGCACAAATAGTACCACCGAGAGTAATTAATAAACCCGAATAATTAATAAAAAGTCTAACGTCTTCATTCAGAAATATTACATAAGCAATAACCGCAACACCTAAGATTAATCCAATTATCAACGAAGATTTCATAATTCCTTCCTTATATATATCCTAAGATCGTTTTAATTAATTTTAATGTATCATTGATCGCAATTTCTTTTTCTTCATCTATTTGTACACCGGCAAATTGTAGTTCCTCATTTATCATCGATGCATTTCTGTCCGTCATATTGGAAATAAACTTGTTTCTTATTGTTTCATCTGTACTTGCCAGAAAATCAACTAACAACTCATGATCGATCTCAAAGATAATATCTTTTAGCATAGAATCACCCAATTTCATAATATCTTCCGATAAGAATATTTTGTCTCTGATCTCTGCTGCTGTCTCTTGATTTAATTTACAGATCCGTTCAAAGACCGAATTTGCTTTTTTATCTGGCAGATTATTAATGAATTTCACTAACGATGCTTTGCCGTCTGTTTTGATAATTTGTTCATCGATCGTTTTGCTATAACTCTTTAAAATGTTCGTTCTAAGTTCGACGAGTTTATCTTTCGGTAAATTTGTTTCTTTCATCATGATTTCAACTAATTTGTTAGTTCTTTCATCTGAATCATTAATTAATAATCGATTTACAAAATCAATCGGAAGTACGGAAAGTAGATATGATAATTCATTTTTCTGCAAATTTCTATTTTCTATTAGATTAAAGAATTCATCGTTTGTTAAATTCTCCAGAAAATTGAAATCAGGAAGTTCTTTTGTTTTTTCATTTTTATCTTCCCGGATATTTATTCCAAGAGGATTTTTTTTCGATTCTTCTAAAATTGCAGTACTGTGTCTTACTGATGAAAAAGCTTTATCGGGCTTGACCTTATAAGAATTACTTGCATTGGATGTTTTGATCTGAACAATTGAATCACGAAGTGATCGTATTCCAAAGCGAAGTGTAAAAACCAATAATATTAAGCTAATTGATAAGATCAACCCGATAATCGCTATCAACCAGATATTTGTGGAAATTCCCCCTTCTCCGCCAGTAAATGGTAAATTATTATTATTTTTATAAGGAAGAGAAGTTTTATCCGTTTTCTCAGGTTTTTCCCCGGCAGCAGTAAAAGAAAGAGTTTTATTGATCGTGAGTTCGTCACCTTTTTGCAAATCGAGTCCCAACCAGTCAGTTACGCTTTGTTCTACGTATTTCTCTTTAGCAGATTTAATTGATTTCATCAAATAAATACTAACTTTCATATTAACAATCTGGATTTGATCAATATTAGCATTTGTCAGTTTGTTTTTTAATTGTTCGGTTTTGCTCTTCTGAATATCATCTTTATAATAAGATTTATTATCTTCTTTGGAAATATGTGATCGAGAAGAAGGATATTTAAGATCAAGATCGATAATTACAATAGATTCTCCGACGAACGGAAATAATAATTTTTCAATTCGTTCAGAAATTTTCTGCTCAGTTTCCAATTCTACAACAGTATTAATATTCTCTGATTTTATTGCAGGAAGAACACAAACAGCAGAAAATAAACATAACAATATTAAAATTTTCTTCATATTTTTTCCTTTGATTCTTAAGAATAGATCAACTATATAATATATCTGAATGATATTTCTGAATCTACTCAATATTTACTATTTAATACTAATTTCATTATCTTTGCATATATAATTCATCTATGAACAATCGCCATATTACAGAATGTTTTAGTTTTCTAAAACACATTTCTCAAACATCTATATTAAAAAAGATAGATTCGAAATTAAATTGTTTATGTCAAAGCTTTTTTAATAATACTTATAATACATTACTATTTGGATTAAAGACGATTTCTATCGTTTGGGATGAAATATATAATTTGTAATAATTGGCTATACATTCTTTATATCTCAACTCATGGTTTGTAAACTCGAATCAAGTTATGCTTCAATTACAAGATTCATAATTATTCCAATTCTATTCTAAGTTGTTCATCAACTGTTAAATCATCAATATTTATGTATGATGTGTCATCAATATAACCATTATCAAATTCAATGACAAACGAATATGAGATCGAGTCATATTCTGTAGTTGCTCTTAATCTGCTCCATGCAGAATCACCCGAAGCTATTGACTGAATTATAGAAATAAGAGAATCAGAATCATTAGTATAATATGCCAGATCAATTACATCTATTGGAAAATTATTTATAAGTTTTATTCCTGCGTGGGTTGGATCACAGTAAATGTTAAGTGTTTCTTTTGGTATAACCTGCAAGGTGGTTTCAGAATAGTATTCCCAATCCGGTGGTCCGTGAAACTCATCCTTCATCATGAATGTTTCACCTTCTAAGTGCAGATCAACTTCCACATAAGCTTCGCTGTAAAACAGAACCTGCTTGCCTGTATCAACACTAATTGTCATTTCGGGGTTGGAAGTTTCCGAGCCTTCTAAAGTGTAATCGTTTCCCTCGATCGTAAAGTAAAGACTGTGGTTTGTTCGGTTGATTATTCTTATATCGCCTTCTGTTGAACAACCGGCTATAACAATGATCAACAACATAAATGGGAATAATAATTTTTTCATTAACTCTCCTGACATTTTAACATCCAGCAAAAACGAACAAGAATGAACTTATTCTTTTCCTTTTCTCTGTGTCTTTGTGTCTCTGTGTTAAGCCTTTTTTACTTCAAATTATAAAATACGTCTTTCCCGAGAAATCTTGCAGATTCTCCCAGCTCTTCTTCAATGCGCAGTAACTGATTATATTTGGCGATTCTCTCACTTCGACAGATCGAACCTGTTTTTATTTGTCCGGAATTAACAGCAACAGCCAGATCTGCAATAACAGTATCGGAAGTTTCGCCGCTTCGGTGTGAGATCACGGTAGTGAAATTATTTGTTTTTGCAAGCTCTATTGTATCCAGTGTTTCCGTAAGTGTTCCTATCTGATTAAGTTTTATAAGAATGGAATTTGCAGCTTTTTCTTCTATACCTGTTTTTAATCTTTCCACATTAGTTACAAAAAGGTCATCACCCATTATCTGGATATTATCGCCCAGCTTTTTATTCATCAGCTTAAATCCTTTCCAATCATCTTCCGCCAGACCATCTTCGATAGAAACGATAGGATATTTATCTACAAGGTCAGCATAATAATCTACCATTCCCTCAGATGATAAAGCAACATTTTCGGCTGTGAGATGATATTTTCCATTTTTATAAAACTCACTTGCTGCCGGATCGAGAGCAATGAAAATATCTTCACCCGGTCGGTAATCGGCAAGTTCTATTGCTTTCACTATTAACTGCAGAGCTTCTTCATTTGATTTTAGATCGGGAGCAAACCCGCCCTCGTCACCAACACCGGTTGCATATCCGCCTTGCTTTAAATATCTCTTTAATGAATGGAATACTTCCGCATTCATTTGCAGAGCTTCCCTAAATGTTTTAGCGCCGAGCGGCATGATCATGAATTCCTGCAGGTCAACTGTGTTATCGGCATGCCGTCCGCCATTAAGAATATTAGACATTGGAACGGGAAGTATTCTGGCATTTGTCCCGCCGATATAACGATAAAGCGGCATTCCCTGTTCTTCTGCTGCTGCTCTGGCACAGGCAAGCGAAACACCAAGAATAGCGTTTGCGCCAAGCTTCTGTTTATTTGGTGTTCCATCGAGAGTTAACATGGTTTTATCTATCTCTGCTTGATGAGAAACTTCCATACCGATAAGTTTCGGTGCTATTATCCGGTTTACATTTTCAACTGCTTTTAGTACTCCTCTCCCAAGGTAACGGCTCATATCACCATCTTTAAGTTCAACAGCTTCATACTCTCCGGTAGATGCTCCGCTGGGAACAGAAGCTCTTCCCCTAATTCCATTTTCCAGATAAACATCGACCTCAACTGTTGGATTTCCCCTAGAATCAAGAATTTCTCTTCCGTAAATTGCATAAATTTCCGACATATCTATCTCCTTCTAAAATAATAAATAATATAGGGAACAAGTTCCCCTATTCCCTATATTCTGTCAAACTTATAAAGTCTATGTTTTTTATATCAGCTCTTAAATATTTTCTCCATTGTTTTTATCGAGCCCAGCATTGCGGAAGCTTCATAGGGGACAACAACCGTTTTATCGTTATTCTGCACGATCTCACTAAACGCTTTAATATATTTTACTGCTAATAGATATTGAGCAGGATCGGTACCTGTTTTTTCTACCGCTGAAGCAACTTTGACAATTGCTTTTGCTTCTGCTTCCGCTACCAGGTATTTGGCTTTTGCTTCACCTTCGGCACGGGCAATTTCAGCTTCTTTTTCACCTTCCGCAATCAATATCTGAGAACGTTTTTCACCTTCAGCGGTAAGGATTTTGGCACGACGATCACGTTCTGCACGCATTTGTTTTTCCATCGCCATTTTTATTTCCTGCGGAGGATTTATATCCTGAAGTTCCACACGGTTAACCTTAACTCCCCATTTATCGGTAGCTTCATCCAAAATAAGACGCAACTTGATATTTATCGTATCTCTTGAGGTAAGTGTTTTATCAAGCTCCATTTCACCTATCACATTACGAAGAGTTGTTTGAGTAAGTTTTTCTATAGCATTTGGAAGATTATTAATTTCATAAGTTGCCTTTGTGGGATCGGTTACCTGAAAATATAAAAGCGCATCTATCTCGATGGAAACATTATCGCTGATGATCACGTTCTGACGTGGGAAATCATAAACTGTTTCACGCAGATCTATTCTGCTTTGAGATTTCACCTGAACATACTTATTCCCCTTCATATCTGTTCTGGAATACCGCCAGTTAATATTACGGGGTTTATCGATTACGGGCCAGAGAATATTCAATCCGCTTTCCAGTGTTCTGTTGTATTTACCCAATCTCTCGATGATCATTACTTCTGCCTGCTTCACAATAATCAATCCTTTCGAGATCAAGATTATTATCAAAACGGCAAATACCATTATTACAATTGTCATACTTCCTCCTTTTTACAGTATAATTTAACTAAACCGGACAGGTCTTAATTGCCCGGGTTTTAAAGTTCCGCCACTGCCACGTTTACCCGCAAGCCAATGGCTTGTAAACCTCTGGCTGGCTTGTAAACTTTTCTCTCAATTTGAATGTGGAGCAGCTTATTAGCAGCATCTTTTTCATTTAAGCAGCAAGCATTTTTTTACGGATTTTGACTTACCATTAATAGATAATTTATAGAAATATATTCCTGATGAAACAGGTTGGTTATTGTCATCAGTGCCGTTCCAAGATATGGAGTAGCTGACTCCGTCAGCAAAAAACGGCGAGGGACTCGCCGACTCCAAAATATCAAAAGTTTTTACTTTCTGTCCTTTTATGTTGTAGATTTCAAGAGTCACAAAATCGGAATTTTGTGTTACAGAAAAAGAGATTGTTGTTGTAGGATTAAATGGGTTAGGGTAATTTTGGTTTAAATGTGTATTCAAACAAGGTAATTGATCATTTGTTCCCGTCCAATTTACTATGATAGTATTTGTAGGTTCTGTATCACCATTATTATTATATGCCGTAACATAGTATTCATGTGTATTGTTTGGATTTGTTATTAAATATTCTGTTTGAGTTGCATCTACAGTTTGGAATAAAATACCATCTTCATAAATATGATATCCAAGCCAATCGATTTCATCTCTTCCGTCTGGTTCTTGTCCATAGGGTGGGTCCCATTTTAACAAAACTGAAGCATCTTGGTTAATAGAGATTAAATCTGTTGGACGATCATAAAAAATTAATGAATAAACCCATCGATTATTTTCATCTAGTGGCATCATACCTGATCCGCTTTCAATATGGTAATCAAATAACTCAAAATTTCTCAATGTATAAGGGATGTCATTATAATAGAAGATGTTTTTTTCTTTAACAATACCATAATCAGAAACAAACCATTTTTTTACAAGTTCAGGATAATTAGTTGTAGCTTCTGTTATAATTGCAATTTCATCAATTCCATTAACTTGAACAATTTGAGTCCCTATTGCTTCCATTTCAGTATAATAAGCATTTAGTGGACCGGGAGAGTCTCTATCTAAAAATGCAGTTGTCCATATATCATTTACGGTCATTTGCTCAGGACACCAAACAGCATTTTCATCGTAAATAATTTCATCAATCGAACCATATCCATTATATCCAAAAATTCTTGCACCATATATTTTTATGCTGTCTTGTTCAGCATAAAGATAGTGTTGTTCGTAACAATTCAATGGCATATGAAAAAATTCGAGTGGAATAACTTCAGTTTGGCCAAAATTAATCGGTTCGACAAATCGTGCGAGATACATTGGGGAATAGTCGAGTAACTCAAGGGTTAAGTCTTCAACAGGTTGGCCTTCTTCAACATTTACTATCTCAGGATACAAACATGATGGGTAAATGCCGTATGCAAAATTATTATCATTATCTGTATATGCAGAAAAAGTATAAATGTAATAATTATCTGGTTCCAATGTAAAAGTGAATGAACCATCAGGCTCTAACGGAAATGGTAATACCCAACCATTACTCAAATCAAATACAACAACTGCTGGATTATTTAGTGTAAAATTACCATTGTATGTAACCGTACCTTCAACTACTACTTCTCTATTTCTACTTTCAGTAGAGAATAATACTGTATTACAAATTATCATCAAAAATAATATAATTTTTCTCATTTGCTAGCTCCTTTTTTTATTGCCTATAATGGCAGCGTGCCACGTTTACCCGACCTTTGGCGTGGTTCTTCTTGCTTTTCTCTCAATCTGAATGTGGAGGCTTTTGTTAGCAGCTTCTTCTATCATTTCAAAAGCAAACACTTTTTCACTGCTTCGATTTTGCCGTTAACTTTCAAATTATACAGATAAACGCATGAACTAACAGGTTTATTGGATTCATCATCTCCATTCCAGATAATTGAATGGCTACCTTTTGTAAATTCATTGTTAGCTAAAGTTTTGATTTTCTGACCTTTGATATTGAAAACTGAAAGTTCAATTTGAGAATCATTTTGGATAGAAAACTCAATTGTTGTTGTAGGATTGAATGGATTGGGGTGGTTACACAACTTAGATATTGGTTCCGCAATTATGTTATTTTCACAACTGACTTGAATCTCATTTTCAAGTTGATAAACATTATAATACTCTGGATTACTAGGATTGCCCCCTCCTTCAATAAAATAAAGAGAATTATCATTTGCTCTCAAAATGAAATCTGGATGAATATCTGACTGCTGAGTTAATACAATTTGACCAGTTAAGCGATCTCTTATCTCTAACTTAGGAAGATCTGGTTGATCATAATTTTCTCCAAAATAGAGAATGTAATTTTCTCCAAGATTTGTTGAAACACAAGTTGAAACAGTTAAATAATATCCTTCTTCCATTATACCTAATTGCTGTGAAATCCATAAAGTATCTGAAAAATCTGGAGAATAACTTTGAAACCAATAATCTGAATTTGATAATAAAACTGATAAACCATAATCAGAATAATTTAAATCATTTTCTGTTAATAGTTTGAGAGTACTGTTAGTTGAATAACGAATATCATATATTTGAGAAGGAATATCAAATGATAGCGTTTTTAGATATTCCGATGATCCCATCGATTGATTACCCATATTATCACAATATGACCAACTATTTTTACAAAATGAAATTAGTGAATTAAAATCATTGTAATGTAGCAAAATAGAACCAGCATTTGCAATTGTTTCTTCAAAAACAAGTGTATTATTATCGAAAGAGAATCTATTGATTTTATTAGATTTAGTAGTATGGTAACCTTCTTCCCAACTGCCCCAAGAATGGGTTATTTTTTCTCCAATATAAAGATTTAATGAATTGTTTAACACAATAGGATTAATCTGATTAACATCAAAACCATAACCTTCTTCATCCATACAAGTGCCAATAAATATAGATGAACTATCTATAAGTGTGTAATTATCCCATTCATAAATCTTTAGATCAGAATATACATCAGATACGTAAGGTGCTTGCTCTTCATATCTTATTAATACGGTGGCAAGATACAAAGAATCATTATAATTAAATAACAGCCCATTTTTAAAAGGAATAAAATTATTTGGATAATCGTATGTATAATTCCACAAAACTGTTCCGCTAAAGTCTAAACAATATAATTTCCAATTATCTTCAGAATAATTAATGTATAGGACATACATTTCATCAACACCGTTATTATCCAAATCATCAATCCAGATATTATGTAAGTAATCATCTGGTGTAGGATCTTCGATATTGAAAATGTATTCAAAGTTTACTTGAGAAAAAAGGTGTACTGTAAAACAAATTAAAATTATTAATAAAATATATTTCACAATTCCTCCAGTTTTTTTGTTGCTGCTAATGAATATGTCCCCGAACAAGTTCGGGGATTTCTCCTTTAGATTCATAAAAAAGTTCGGGGATACTCCCGATTTGGGAGTGTATACGAACTTTTTTGTATTATTTCGATATTATTCATCATTTAAGTTTAGCTCGTTTATCGGGGTTTTTAAATTTTTATGTCCCAAAATCTTTTGTATAAACCTCAAGCCTTCTCCCCTAAATTCCAATGCTGCAAATTAATTATTAAAATCAAAACCGAATTTGGTAAATTATAAGTTAGGTGTCAATTAGAAAAAGTAGATGTTTAATTTCTACGTTCCTAAAGCAATCCGTCAAATGCCGGAGAAACGAGAATTAAAAAATCTGAGATTCTTCCGTCTACTCCGGCAGTTACCGGATACGCCGCGACAAGTCGTCGAATGTCTCTGTAGGTTTTTATCAGCCTTAGGCTGACAAGCCTCAGACTGTGTCCGGCTTTTGACGGAAAGACAGTTTTTTTTACTCCCTTCCCATTTAAGTATCGGCTTTGCAAAGCAAAACGATTGTCTTCTCTTTTTAAGGGGAATGGTTGGGGATGGGATTCAGAAAGACAGATTTTTCATTCTCAAATCATAAATCGTTAATCGAAATTCGTAAATCAATTCTTCCAGCGGCATCTTGTGTTCCCTCTCTTGCGTTTGAAGAGAGGGACAGCAGGGTGAGTTATTTCTTCCAGCGGCATCTTGTGCTTGCCCGCCTCTGGCGTGGTTTGTCTTGTCCTAAAATAAGTTGTCACTATTGGAGGTCAAGTTGAAAGGAAAAAGAGTTTATAATGGAAAAGGCACAAGCCGTCGTTATAGTGATGCTTTTAAGCGAAAAGTAGTTTCCGACATTCATGATGGATTATACAGTGCCAATCGGGCATTGGTTATTTACAAAATAGGCGGAACGATGACAGTTTACAATTGGCTTGCTAAATATGATTCCTGTAATGTGTTGACTCATCGAGGTAATAAGATGAATAATACTAAGAAAGAAACTGTCGTAGATATGAAATCCCGCATCCGTTATTTAGAACAGATCGTATCTGATTTGAACATCGAGAAGAAGATATTGGAAACGACTATTGATATAGTTAGTGAGGAGTATGGTATAGACTTAAAAAAAAACATCGGCAACGGATTATTAAGCAGATCCGTGAAGAAAGTGAGCCAACGATCTCACTCGAAAAGATGACAGATTACTTTAGCATCAGCAGGCAAGCTTTTTATAAAGCAGAGAAACTGATGCACGAGAAATTATTATCAGAGGAATTAGCTTTGAAAATGGTGAATGAGATTAGATGTCGTCAACCCAAGATAGGTGTGAAGAAGTTGTATTATCTTCTATCGGAGGATCTACATTTATTACCCTGTAAGATTGGCAGAGACGCTCTGTTTGCTCTGTTGCGTAATAATTCATTGTTAATTGAACGAAAACGCAGCAGGTATTGCACAACTAATTCTAATCACGGCAACAAGATATATCCGAATCTGATAAAAGATTTGAAAATAACAAAGTCGAATCAGGTATTAGTTTCAGATATAACCTATATTCGGC
>JAUVLU010000007.1 GCA_030600585.1 Candidatus Cloacimonadota bacterium
AAATATTTTGAATATGATTTTCTCAATACAAATACCAATATTATTGAAAATATGATCAGACAATTAAATCGAAAGTTAAAGAACTTGGATGGTTTCAAATCAGAGAAAAACCTTGCTGATTTTATGAACATCTGGTTTACGAGTTACCATGAAAAATTTAATAATTAGACACAGTTATCTTAACGCTACCAAAAAAATAAAAAAACAGCCGCTAAGTTCACAAAGAAGCACGAAGATAAAGAAAAGTATTCTTTGCGTTACTTAGTGTTCTTAGTGGCAAAAAAAGGAGGTAAAATGCAAAAAGAAAAATTGAAATCGTCATCGATCTACATTCAAGCATTTATTGCGATGTTAATTATTCAATTGGTTCATAAAATAGTTCGGGAAATACCCGGCGGTTTTGAAACAGTAGGACCAGGAGCAATTACAACTTTGTTTTTTTCCGGTATGCTTATTTTAGGAATTATATTAACACTATTAAGGCATAAATCGGGATTGATCTTAGGAATGATTTGTGGAATATGGATGATACTTCAACCGATCATAGTCCATATTATTATGAGAAAACCCGATATAAATGAAATATGGTGGTATCCTGTATTTCCTTGGGTTCAGGCAGTATTGATAATCTACTTTTCATTTCTTATTTTCCGCAACGAAAATGAACTTTCTATCGATCATAAATAAATGCCATAGAGAGTAAAACTCTGTTTCCAAAAAGTTTAAAATAGAGTTTAAGATTAAAAGTTAAAGAATAGCCACGAAGTTCACAAAGAAGCACGAAGATAAAAAATACTTAGTGAAACTTCGCCTGCCCGGTAAGGAGCTTGCGACAGTATCTGGGTGTTCTTAGTGGCAAAAAAAGAGGAGGAACAATGAAAAAAAGCATCTTAGCAGTAATGTTCATTCTGATGTCTGTTCTGATATTATCAGCAGATACCGTTGTCATCGAACCTTGTGATGATATGTACACGGATGTAGAACATCCGACTTTACCACCCACAACTACTGAACTATGGGTTGCAGAATTTCAGCCTGCTGGACATTTTGAACGGATTATGATCAAGTTTGACCTTGATCAATTTGCAGGACAAACAATTGATAGTGCGACCTTAAATCTGAATCGTTTTATGGGATGTCCACAAGGCGGAACTACCAGCACAAATTACTATGCAATTACTGAAGAGTGGGATGAAGATACCTGGAATTCGCATACACACGCACAATTTGACAGTTATGTCTGGGCTTCTTATGGTTTCAATGTAAACGGATGGCACAATATCGACATTACTCAACTTGTTCAGACTTGGATAGATGAAGATATCGAAAATTACGGACTTCTGATCAGAGCACAAACAGGAAGTAAATTCAGTAAATTCTATTCAAAGGAACATTCAAATTCAAATCTTCATCCTTACCTGGAAGTTGATTACACTCCGGTAAGTATTGGTGATAATTTGATTCAAGAAACTATTATCAATCTACAGAACTATCCCAATCCGTTCAAACCGTCAGGAGCCGGTCGCAGTCCGAGCACAACTATTTCTTTTTCAGTAACACAAACGTCCTCGTTTGTGACTCTTGAAATTTACAACATCGAAGGTCAGAAGGTGAAAACACTTTATACATCTCCAAGCAGGGGCTTGGAGACAAGAAGTATTGTTTGGAATGGAAAAGACGAAAATGATAAATCAGTTTCCAGCGGGATTTATTTCTACAACTTGAATATTGATGGAAAAATTGTAGCATCAAAAAAGATGATCCTGATGAAATAGGCTTACGCATACCTTCGGAATGTCCGGCAGCTGCCGGATTCTTGCTTTTCTTGACCTTCCGAATGGTTTAAAAGTCTGGGGACATTTGGCACTAATGTAAATAAACCTAATGATGAAGAAGGCAATCCTGTCTTCTTCATCATATCTTCCGATTTTTCCAAATCTATAGGATATTCTGAAAAGAAAAATATCGATATGATCACAGGTGCTACCAAAACCTGTAAAGCAGTGAAAATTTCTGTTGAAGAAGCTGTGGAGAAATTTGTTATGATAATGGAAGAATTTTATACATTCTAATGAGTCTGCGAGAGAATGAAAGAAAAAAGATTTTGTTGAGAATGAAATAAATTTGACGAAAAGACAGCCTTTTTTCATTTTGCAGATTCCTTGACGGAATTAAAAAAAATAGGGGGAAAATATGAAAACAATGAGAATATTTTTCGTGTTGAGTTTTCTGTGCTTTCTAATGTTATTACCTTCATTATCACATGCACAGCTCACAGGTATTAAGTATATCGGGGGAACCTCTCCCGATTATACTACAATTGAATCCGCAATTGATGATTTGAATTCTCAAGGTGTGGGAACAGGTGGTGTAAACTTCCTGATCCGTGACGGCGTTTACACAGAAAATGAAAACCTGATGATTTGCGATGTTGCAGGAACAAACGATAATCCTGTTATATTCCAACCTGATGTCGATGCAAATGTAGAAATAAACATCACTTTAACACAAACCTTCAATTATGGTCTTAGAATTCATAATTCCGATTACATAAGTTTTAATGGTGAGCCTTACGGCAGCAGTGATGAAAGCAGGAATATGAGGATCAATGGCTGGAGATCTTCGGACGATCTTGAAGTTCAGACTATTTGGATTTCAAACGGTTCCGACCATTGCAATCTAAAGAATATGATAATTTTTAATGAAGATAACACCGAACGCACAGGCTGGTCTACTCCGGTGTACTTCTCTACCTATAATGCCGGAGCACCTCTAATTGGTATGGAAGATATTACTCTTTATAATTGTGAAGTTATTGGAGGAAGTACTTTTGGTATCTTGATGGATGGTGATCCCGGGCAGGAATTAGTTGATTTTCAAATTGTTAAGAATGATGTTCACGATTTTAACAAAGATGGAATATACATTTACACCGATATGATAAATTGTAATGTTGAAGGGAATGAAATCTACCAGACTATACAGGGAAACACTTCTGTTTACGGTATTAGAGCCGGTTCATCAAGTTGCAGTGGAACTAAAATCCACCATAACTACATTCATGATCTATGGTGTTCCTCAACTGCCAAGCCTTATGGAATATTCATAACTACAAATTCACATCATAATTTAATTTACAATAATATCATATATCTTTGCCCTGAACCTACTGTGAATAAAGCTTATGGAATTTATCGTGCAAGTACCGATTATACTTATAACGAGTTCTACTATAACACAATTTATATGGGTGGAACCAGCACTATTTCCAGGTCATCATATTGCTTCAACACTATTGCAGATTTTGGTGGTGATATTTTCAAAAATAATATTCTGATAAATGAAAGAACAGGTGGTGGAAATAACCATTATGCCATTAGAATGAAAACCGAAACATTTGATGAAAGTGATTTTAATTTCTTAACCGTAAACTCTGATGACCCTTCCGATGACCGCTTTGTAGCACAATTAGGAACTACAGACTACAACACTTTAGCAGATTTACAAAGTGCTCCCGGATATGCTCCAAGAGATGAAAATTCTCTCTCCGGAGACCCTGATCTAATATTTCCTGGTTTACACTTAAATTCAACCAGTTCCTCCATCGGCGCAGGAATTCCAATTATTGGAATCACAACTGATTTCGATTACGATCTTCGTGATGAAACAAATCCGGATATCGGAGCAGATGAATTTATTTCTAATCAGGCACCCGTAATTACTTATTTCTTCCCGGAAGAAGAAGCATTTTCGATTGAACAAAATACTGAGCAATTATTCAGCATAGAAGCTGAAGATCCTGATGAGGATTCTCTTTCTTATTTCTGGTTTCTCGATGAAATACAGCAAGGCGAGATCAGCAATGAATTTACTTACACTTTTTCAGATTCCGGTAATTTTTTTGTTAAGGCATTGGTCTCGGACGGTGAATTGGCAGATAGCACATTATGGAACGTTACAGTGATTCCAGAAGTAGGTATCGATGATAATCCGGAATTGGTGAATATAACAAGACTTTCTCAAAACTATCCCAATCCATTTAATCCCGAGACTAAAATTAGTTTCTCAATTCCGAATGATTTTGAAAAAGCTTCGATTGAAATCTACAACACCAAAGGTCAAAAAATAAAGCAATATTCAATTTTCCCCGAACAGTCGCAAGCTCCTTACGGGGCAGGCAATAATCAATTTTCAATTATCTGGGACGGCACGAATGAAAACAACCAATCGGTAAGTTCAGGAATTTATTTGTATCGATTAAATGTAAATGGGGAAATAGTAGCATCCAGGAAAATGCTCCTCCTAAAATAATGGTGGAAAAATCCTGATGAAGTAGTTTTGGAGTGTCCGGCAACTGCCGGATTGATGCCAAGCGGCCAAGTCGCTTCTAAAAGTAAGCAACTCAAAAACAACACAGTTGCTTTACTTAGGTAGTGTAACATAATTTATGAAAGATTATGAAAAGCTATCTTAAACTTGTCACAAGTGATTTCATCATCTTGTGATAAGTTGTCTGTGCTAATCCGAAGAAATATAATACCGTTTCAACTTAACACAAGACCTTCCGGCTTCATACATTATGCCAAGACAGGTTGGCTTGTGCCAAGTCTTAGAAAGTTAGATATTATTCTAAGAAAAAAGACTATTAGTGAATTTTTTTAGACATACTCCAGAAAACAGGTTAACCGGTTTATGGGTTAAAATTAAGAGGAGATTTATTCAATGCTTTCCGTTAACTTTGTAGTTGCTAAAATTTTTTAATTAGATTCATTCTGCCGCTATCACGATTCTGAAACCCAAGACAGAATTACGAAATAATGGACATTTAACCAAATACCCAAAAGGTTCATTTGAATTATCGGCATTATTATTCATAAAAAACATTTCATTACAACCGGCACTGCACGAAATTGCAACAGGAGGAACCCCACTGGCAAGCCATTCCGAAACTCCACCTTTTACATTTTGTAATGGGAAATATCCATCTGAATCCATATAAAAGTTTCCATATATCAGATCTGATTCATAATCAGATTCCGAAAATACAGATTTAATCTGTTTTATATTCGGCAATCTGCACTCCATCCAATTGCTGAATGCGTTTGCCTCGAACCAGCGTATATCTGTAACCGGACCATATTGGAAATTGGAATCTGCTTCTTTCCAGGGCGGATCATTTTGGAGATTCCATCCATGAGGTTTTGACATTGAAAGCTTACCTTGATAATTCCAACCTACATCAATATTCGACATAATATCTTTTGCGATCTTCCAGAATTTGTAGATTTCATAACCATCTGAATTAATGAAAGCACAAAATTGTTCGTTGGTGATCTCGAATTTGCTTACATAAAAAGCTCGGGTTGAAACAGCTTCTATGACATTTTTAGCTATGAGAATGTGATAACATCCATCTTGGATCAGTTCCATTTCATAATAAATTTTTTCATTAAAGATAAGTTTAGGAAATATTGTATATTCACCTGTGTTTTCAGGAAAAGCGTCATTCAATATCCGTAACTGATACTCAGGTTTTATTTCAATCTTACCAAAATCGCCGCTCACAAATCTCTCTTCAATTTCGATTATTTTTTTTGTCTTCGTTTCAAAACAACCTAACTCGATCCGCATATTATCTTCAGGATCATCGATTTTCCAGGAAATTGAAATCGTATCTGCAAGAATGATATGCACATTTATCATTTTTGGAACAGCCAGAAGTTCAAGCTGAAATACAATTCCGATAAACAAAACAATACAATAAATTATCTTTCTATTCATATTTACCAAAAAATATCTTGCATTATAAACGTAAATATATTTCTACTTATTTCGGAATATGAAAAAAATAAATATAATCATTTTAATATTGTTGTTTGTGGCAACGTTATCTTCGCATCCGCATATATTCATTGAATATATTGTAGAACCTGTGTTTTCTGATACCGGATTAGAAGGCTTGCAGATTGCATGGACTTTTGATGAAATGTTCAGTTGGCAGATCGTAATGGATTATACTGATGATCACGATTACAATATTTCAGAAGCTGAAAATAACGTAATCGAGAAAGAAGCTTTCAGCTATTTACAAGAATCAGGTTATTTTGCAGATTTTTATGTAGATGGAAAGAAAAAAGATGTGACAACAGTTACGGATTTCCGGGCAAAAGGAAAAGATGAATCGATTATTTATCACTTCTTTATTCCCTGGAAGATAAAAGCAAAAAAAGAGGCAACGCATTTAAAAATATGCTTTTTTGATGAAACGATCTTTTGTGAAGTTGTTCCCAAAAAAAATGGAATGGTGATCAAGCAAAACGATAATATCTCAGTTGAATATTCTATGCCGGACAGGATAACATATCAACTAAATTTCAATAAGGATAAATAATGAAAATAGACAAAATAATTTTAATACTTTTAATTCTAATGATCTGCATTTCGCTATTCGCACAAGCCAATCCTTTTTCAGGAAAGAAAAGTTCCGGAAAAGGTTCGGCAATATTACAGAAAAGTGCGCTTTGGCATACGATCGCAGAGTGGCAGAAAGACATGAATTCCAAGCTTACCTCCCTTCTCAAGGATCTCGGAGATTCATTTAATTTTACATATTTTCTTATTCTGATCGGCATATCGATAGCCTTCGGGGTGATCCACGCAATTGGACCCGGTCATGGTAAAATGATAGTCGGCGCTTATTTTCTAAAGGAGAAAGCTTCCGCCGTAAAAGCTGTGAAAATCGGATGTACAATTGCAGTTACTCATAGTGGACTTGCTATTCTATTAGGTCTCATTTTCGGATTGATCATTAAAGGCATGAAAATGCACGGACGCTCTGATATTCAAAATTATATTGGAATTGCCGGAGGTATATTAATTACGCTTTTGGGAGTTTATTACCTGTGGCAGAAACTAAGTAATAATGAACATCTTCATAAAATATCAAGCGGGAAAAATGAAATTTTGGTAGGTGTTTTTTCCGGATTGATTCCTTGCCCTGTCTCGATGACAATCATCCTTTTCAGTTTGTATTTTAATGTGTTTTTCTATGGTCTTATCAGTGTGATCTTCTTCTCGGTAGGAATGGCATTTACTATTTCATTGATCGGTATTGTTATGATAAAATCACGAAGTTTCATATCTCAGATCCACGTTAAGAATAAGAAAAGAGCTGAGGTTTTCCAAAAAGTTTTTGGTATTGTAACATCCCTGATCATCATTTTGATTGGAATATCGCTGGTTGTATCAAAAGTTTAAATATCTTTTTTTCTTGATTAATAATTCACATTAATTAGTTTGTTTTGTAAATAGAATTCATTTATTAAAAATAGTAAATATTTTTATTTCTCAGGGGATGTTATGAGCACACTGAACAGCGATATTAAATATTTAAAAGGCGTGGGAGAGTACCGCAGTAAACTGTTGAATAAACTCGACATTTACACGATCGGCGACCTGATGGAACATTTCCCGCGTGATTATATAAATCGTAGATCCGCCGTTAAGATTCGTGACCTTAAATTTACTGAGCATTGCTCTTTCGTTGGCAATATTGTATCTGTAGAAAAAAAGCACCGTCCCCGAAAAAAGGATCAACTTAATGTAGTAATAACCGATGGAGAAGATTATCTCTTTCTTACTTGGTTCCGTTTCGGCAACTGGTTCATAGATCAGTTTAAGAATGGAAAGCAAATATGGGTGAGCGGTGTTGTTTCGGAATTCCGCGGTACTCCGCAAATACTTCATCCTCAAATAGAAATCATAGATGAAGAAGATATGAAACTGGATTTTTGGAAAACAAGATCGGTGCTTCCAGTATATCCGCTCACCGAGAGGATCAGCATGAATGTAATGCGGAACTTGATCTACAAAGCATTCGAGCTTTATGCTGATGATATTTATGAAAATCTTCCCGCTTATATTTCAGAAAAGTTCAATTTCCCAAATCGAAAAACTGCGATGCAGAAGATCCATTTTACCCAGCACACTTCCACTATTCCTCAAGAAAAAATACGTTTTGCTTTTGAAGAACTTTTCTTCACGCAGCTTATGCTGGCTCGAAGCAAATACGGACATGAAAAAAAACTGAATGGAAACAAGTTCACCTTAGAAAAAACATTTACAACTAAATTAAAAAACTCTTTATCTTTTGAACTTACCAATGCTCAAAAAAAAGTTATTCGTGAATTTGTGGAAGACATGACTTCCAAAAGGCAAATGAACCGGCTGCTGCAGGGTGATGTCGGTTCGGGAAAAACTATTGTTACGGTTTTTGCAATGCTTCTTGCTATTGAAAACGGATTCCAATCCATACTCATGGCTCCAACGGAAATTTTGGTAGAACAGCATTTCAACAGTATTTCAAACCTGCTTTCCAACCAACCAAAAATAAAAATTGCGCTGCTAAAAGGCGGAGTAAGTAAAGCCAAAACAGAACTTAAACAAAAAATTAAAAATGGTGAGATCGATATAATTATTGGAACTCATGCACTTATTCAAAAAGATGTCGAATTTAATAATGCCGGCTTTGTGGCAATCGATGAGCAGCACCGTTTTGGGGTAGAACAAAGAGCTGTGTTGAGTCATAAAAATAACAACCCCGACCTGATGTATCTCTCTGCTACTCCAATTCCACGCTCGCTTGCGCTTACCGTTTATGGAGATCTCGATGTAAGTATTATCGATGAACTCCCTCCTAACCGGAAAGAGATAAAAACCACTTACTACAATTTTAATAAAAGCTCTGTTGTTTATGAAAAAATTGAAACACAATTAAAAATGGAACGGCAAGTTTATATTGTTTGCCCGCTCATAAAAGAATCAGAAAAAATTGATCTTCTCGATGCTGAAACACTATTTGAAAAACTCAGAACGCATGTTTTTCCAAACAGGAAAATTGCGCTGCTGCATGGTAAAATGAAAACAAAAGATAAAGACTCCATCATGGAAAAATTCAAGAATGGCGAGTTTGATATTCTGGTTTCTACTACTGTGATCGAAGTTGGAATAGATGTGCCGAATGCAACTGTAATGATAGTTGAACATGCCGAGAGATTCGGGCTTAGCCAACTGCATCAATTGCGCGGCAGAGTTGGGCGTGGTTCCGATAGATCTTACTGCTATCTTATTGTTCATCCGCCAATCAGCGAAAAAGGGCGTGAAAGATTAAATATAATGATCGAGACAAATGACGGTTTTAAAATAGCTGAAAAAGACCTTGAAATAAGAGGTCCCGGAGATTTTTTCGGAACCCAGCAATCGGGAATTCCTATCTTTAAACATGCAAATATAATCCGTGATCGTGAATTATTGAAAACAGCAAGAATCTTAGCTTTTGATATCATCGATGAAGATTATGGTCTTGACCTGACTAAAAACGAAATCCTTAATGAAGTCTATTTTAGTAAATATTTTAAGCGTGAGAAGTTATTTGATTTTTGATTCTGCCACGAAGATTTATACGCCTTTGGAGTACACAAAGATGCAAAGAGAATTGAAAAAGAAAAACAACGAACCTGTCTTCGTCCCGATCTTTGGGACTACGCCAAGGCAGGCTAAAGCGAACAAAGGAAAGTGAAAACACTGTCTGTCACCCTGAATCCGGAGTCTTTGCGAGTAATTTTCTTGCTGTTTCAAACGACCTGTCTCGCCGAAGCTTTAGCGTAGGAGGAAGCAATCTCGTTTAAGAAAAAGATCTAGATTGCTTTCCCGATGAATCGGGACAATGACAATTATGAATTGTGCAGAATCCTTTTGCTAATAAATCTTACAGGATCTTCTTTGAAATCTTGAATACATTTAAGGCAAATGCAAGCCTTTTGATTTGGACTTATATCTAATAACTCTTCTGGAATCTCTATATTATTACACCAACATGGCTCATTACTGTGAGCCATACAATTATTATCTTCCCCACAAATTGGACAAATGGATTTATTAAGCTTTTTCATAGTCACGCATAACCCCGTGAATCATGCTTCGGTGCGCCTGCAACGATAGTTTACATTCATCTTGTTCAATCTACTATCTCGGTTCCTTCTGGGTGAATGAGCGCAACACTCGAAATGCAACGATGTTACCGACCAAACAAATCGGGATCATAACCAATAGTGCAATCAGTCCAATCAGGAATCCTCCGTTTATATTGTCAAATGGCTGAGGAAGAGGTTGTGGGAACCAGACAGTGATGACCATGATCCAGAAGTATAATTGGACAAGGAAGTTCAAGAAAAAGATGGGAAGATACATATATCCACGCCTCCACAGGGCGACGATGCCGCATATTTGGCGGAATGCTTTTGCCGGCACAGGTGCGCCCTGACCGAGAACAAGAATCCAGAGAATCCCGAGAATGATATTGTGATCGGTTGTCCACCCAAGGATCGGAATACGTCCTTTGACAAACGTGGTGAAGATACCATATAGCCACCATCCACAAACAACTAAGAAGAATATATCCGCATGGAAGACAAGATTAGAATTATTGGGTTTATATTTTCGTGTCATTATTCTTTCCTTTTACAGTATTTTTTTATACAGAAATCTTACACAGTATATCACTGGATTATAATAATTTAATTTTCATTTTTCAAATCCTCTAATTGATATTATCATTCAATCCATAAAACAAGGACTCCAAAATTTTCTTTTTCTGTCAAACAGATATTTTCTTGCTAAATTAAGCAGAAAATACTATTCGGTATTTCAAGCAGTATAAGGAGATAAATATGCCGGAAACAAAAAGAATCCCTGTAGAAAAAATCTACAATTTAATGGTTGAAGTTTTCGCAAAACTCGGAGTCCCCGAAGATGAAGCAAAGATTTGCGCAGATGTGCTGATCGAGAGTGATCTAAGTGGTATCGAATCGCATGGAGTAGGTCGCCTGAAAATGTATTACGACCGCTTAAAGGCAGGAATTCAATTTGCCAACACGAAAATAGATGTGATCAAAGATTTTAACGCCATTGCTGTTTGGGATGGTAATCACGGAATGGGACAGGTGATATCCAAACTGGCAATGCAGAATGCGATAGACAAGGCAAAAGAATTCGGAATTGGATGTGTTACCATCCGCAATTCAACTCATTACGGGATCTGCGGATATTATGCTAAAATGGCTTGTGAGCAAAATATGGTTGGAATCACAATGACAAATGCGCGTCCTTCTATTGCTCCTCTTTTTGGTGTAAGCCCGATGCTTGGCACAAATCCTATCTGTTTTGGCGCACCGTCAGATAAAGAATACGACTTTATTTATGATGCTGCAACTTCCATTTCTCAACGCGGGAAAGTAGAAGTTTATGACCGTGCCGGTAAACCAACTCCACAAGGCTGGGCAATTGATGATGAAGGGAAATCTTACACAGACACGAAACAACTCTTGATCGATCTGGTTGGTGGAAATGCTTCGATGATAGGATTGGGAGGCATGGAAGAAGAAACCGGTGGGCACAAAGGTTACAGTCTTGCCGTTATGGTTGAGATCCTTTCTGCTGCTTTGCAGGCAGGCAGTTTCATGCATCAACTTCATGGCTGGGAAGACGGCAAGCGAGTTCCATATAAACTTGGTCATATTTTTATTGCTATGGACATCGAAAAATTTACTGATATTACTGATTTTAAACGTATCACCGGAGAGATAATGACCCAATTGCAAAATTCTAAAAAACGCCCTGATAAAGAACGTATCTGGGTTGCCGGAGAAAAAGAGTATTATAGGGAAATGAAAATAAGAGAACATGGAATTCCGATAAATCCGGGTTTACAGAAAAATATAATGACGATGATAAATGAACTGAATTTAGGAGGATATAATAATTTATTTTAACTATTATTATGACTTGACAGAACAATATCATTTAAAATTAAGTTTGCAACAATTGATTGATACTGGATTTTTTGGAGGGTAGATGTTTTTAAATAATTTAACCGGACTTTTTTCTAATGATATAGCAATAGATCTGGGAACGGCAAATACATTGGTTTATAAAAAGGGAATCGGCATTGTGATCGATGAACCATCTGTAGTAGCAATTTCAACTGATAATAAAAAAATTATCGCCATAGGTGAAGATGCTAAAAACATGCTTGGTAAAAATCCTGAAGAAGTAAATATTATCAAACCACTTAAAGATGGTGTTATTGCTGATTTTCAGGTAACGGAGCTCATGCTGAGAAACTTGATCCTGCGAGCTCAGAAAAAACGTCTGCTTATTAAACCAAGAGTAATAGTGTGCGTTCCTTCAGGAATTACAGAGGTGGAAAAAAGAGCTGTTAGAGACAGCGCCCTTCATGCCGGAGCTCGCGAAGTACATCTTGTTTCCGAACCAATCGCAGCAGCTATCGGTGCCGATCTGCCAATTCATAAACCTCAAGGTAACCTCATTATGGATATTGGCGGAGGAACTACCGAGATTGCAATTATTTCACTTTCTCATATTGTTGTACATTCTTCCATTCGCGTAGGCGGCGATAAAATGGATGATGCGATTGTAACATATTTGCGAAAAAGAAATAACATTTTAGTAGGTATTCAAACTGCTGAAAAGATCAAAAAAGAGATCGGTTCTGCCTATCCACTCGAAAAAGAACTAAAAACAGAAGTACGTGGACGTGATATTATAACCGGTTATCCGATCACGGTTGAAGTAACATCCGAAGAAATTCGAGAAGCTCTTTCCGAAACTATTCAATCCATGATAGATGCGATAAAACGCCTTTTTGAAAAAACAGCACCGGAACTTGCTGCTGATATTGCAGAACGGGGATTGATCCTTACCGGCGGCGGAGCAAATCTTAAAGGACTTGATAAAAAAATCCAGGAGACTGTTGACTTACCTGTTCATGTCATGTCGGAAGCTCTTACTTGCGTTCTTAAAGGATGTGGCCGCGTACTTGATAACATGGAAGAATACAGGGAAGTTCTTGTTAAGAAAATAGAAGATTAATACCGTGAAGAGAGAGTTTCATTTTCTTATCTATCTGCTTTTAGCGATCCTCCTTTTTCTGGGAAATAATGAAGATAGACTGAAGAAAGCTCAATTTCTAAGTAAAACGATATATCTCCCTTTAGTGAATTCCATACAAAAATTTAATTCTCTATTAGATCTTAAAGAAAAAAATCAAATACTCTCTGAAAAACTATCTGAACATACAATTAGAATTACTGAACTGGAAAACAAACTGCAGGAAATTGAAAACTATAGAATAGATTATGAAACCGGCAGTTACAAACATCTCTTGGCAGATATTGTTGGATTCAAAGGAGAATTTAAAGAGAGATGCCTTATTATTAATAAAGGCAAGATGGATGATATAAAATTAAATTATCCTGTTATATCCAATGACGGAATCGTGGGAAAGATCGTTTCTGTTTCTCATAACTATTCAATCGTGTTACCTCTTGATCATTCAAGATTTAAGTTAGGCGTTATGTCAAAAAGAAATCACCTGCAGGGTATCATGAAATCAGATATTTTTGGCAACTCATACATGACGTTAATTAAACCCGGTTCCGATATTAAGGTTGGAGATATTATCGTTACTTCACAAATTTCATCGGTTTTCCCAAAAGAATTTCCCGTTGGAAAGGTTATTAAACTTATTGAAAATCCCACTGAAGTTTTCATGAGTGCAAAAATACAAACATTTATTAATCCATCTCAGCTTGATCAGACAATTGTATTATTATATGAAAAGGACAAAAGCTATGAAGAAGAACTCAAAAATAATTAATATTAACGAGATTGAATATCTTCGGATTCCACTGAAAACCAAAATTTTAACTGCTGACGATAATATTTTATCTATCGTGAAAAAATGCATTAAAGGAAAAATTAAAGAATACGATATAATTAGTATAAGTGAAAGTCCACTCGCAATAACACAGGGCAGAGCGATACCTGTTAGTGAATTGAAAATAGGGTGGCTGGCAAAATTCTTGTGGCGTTTTGTTTCCAACGTAGAATACGGAATAGGTTTGCGCGCTCCGGAAAGTATGCAATGCGCCATTGATGAATGTGGTGCCCCCAGAATTCTTTTTGCAGCAATAATTGGAGGAATTGGAAGATTTATCGGTCGGCGTGGAAAGGGAGATTTTTATCGTCTTGCAGGAATGCAGGCTGCTCTCATTGACGCAGCTACGACTTCTCCTGTTCCGCCTTATGAAAACTGCGTAATAAAGGGTCCTAAAGACCCTGAAAAAGAAGCTCAGAATATCAAAGATAATACCGGATTTGAATGCTGCGTGATGGATATAAATGATATTGGCGGATGCTGGATGATAGGTGGAAGTGATGGCATTGATAAAGAATTTATGGAAAAAGTGATGAAAGATAACCCGCAGGGACAAGGTGACGAACTCACTCCAATTTGTATTATAAGAAAGGTGTTATGAAATTTATCAAGTATCTTTTATTAGGAATTTTTACACTATATTTTCAATTGATGGTTGCTCATTATTTTGCTTTACATTCAATTATACCCAATTTTTTTATTGGATATTTTACATTTGTCAGTATTCAGCTAAAATCAAGATTACTATTGCCGCTTGCTTTTTTTCTGGGTCTTGCTTTGGACATCATGTACCCTACTCTGCTCGGGCTTAATACAATTTCATTTATCATCATTTCTTTTATTGTTAATAAATTTCATATGAACGTAAATAAACAAAGATTGATGATTGTTAGTGTAAGTATTTTATTCTTAAATTTTGTTTATTATTCTATTCTAATTATTTATCATATTCTGGCAGTTCAATTAGTAGAAGGCTTCTTTTTTCTTTTTCTTTTTTCAATTTGTTTTAATACAATAATTTCAATATTAGTAGTATATGTTTTAGCTCTTTTGGGAAAAATTAAGATAACGTTAAATGTATAGAAAATTTACAATTTCGGATTACATAAGATATGTGATCGTATTAATCTTTTTTATCCTGATTATTTTTGTTTTTAAATTACAGATAATAGAGGGTGAAAAATATAAGAATATTGCCGAGAAAAATATTGTTCGAATACAAACAATTTATCCTACACGCGGAGAAATTTACGACTGCAAATATCGTCCCATTGTACTGAATAAACCATCGTATAATCTATATATTACACCGGGGGAAATAGTAAATAAAGAAAAAGTATCGAAATTTGTAAGTACCAATTTTAATAAAGACATCGATGAAATTAAAAAGATAATTCATGATAACAGATATAGATCTTATCAAGATATCTTGCTCATACAAAACATCCCATTTGAAAAAATGGTTATTACCTCCGAACAATTAAATTATTATCCTTCACTCCTTTTAAAAGCCGAAAAAGTACGAGAATACTACTTTTCCAATCATTTTACCGGTTATACAGGACATATCACTAAAGATGAATATAACAAACTCAGTAGAAAAGGATATTCCATAAATAGCAATATTGGCAAAGCGGGATTAGAAAAATATTATGAAGATATATTACATGGAAAGAATGGCCAGCAAGTACTTCAGATAGATGCAAGCGGCAAGAACCTGGAATTTTTCAAACATAATCTTCAAACAGCTCCTCAAAATGGAGCTGATCTGATACTGACGATCGACAACGATCTCCAAGAATACATTTCATCAATTTTTCCAAAAAATAGAAAAGGTTCTATTGTGGTTATGGATATCAAAACCGGTGGAATTCTTGCCTATGTGAGTAAACCGGATTTTGACCCTAATATTTTTACCGGAGGAATATCTGCAAAACAATGGGACAATATTATTACCGATCCTGATAAACCATTGTTAGATAGAATAATACATGGAACTTATCCGCCCGGATCAGTTTACAAACCTATACTGGCAAGCCTTGGACTGGAAGAAAAGGTAATTGACTCTAATACTAAACTCACAAAATGTGAAGGAGGTATGTGGTTTGGGAACAGGTACTTTAAGTGCTGGTTGAAAGAAGGTCACGGACGTCTATCTGTGGTAGATGCCATTAAATATTCCTGCGATGTTTTTTTCTATGATCTTTCTACACGATTTTCTCTGGAACAGATCAATAGATACACTAAACAGAATTATCTCTCAACCCGTACAGGTATTGATCTTCCCGGTGAACGCAAAGGTTTTTTCCCTTCCCGAAAATGGTATATTGACAATTATGGAAAATATGTAGGGATATTGGGTCATAAAGTGAATCTATCTATCGGGCAGGGAGAGGTTTTGGTAACACCATTACAAATCTGTGCATATTATTCTGCATTGGGAAACGATGGAATTTGGAGACGACCTCATTTACTGGCTAAACGAATAGAAGCAGAACATACATATAAGGATTTTGTTGAGCAAAAGCATCTGCCAATATCTGAAGCAACACTTAAGTTAATACAAAATTCACTTTACAAAACGGTAAATGAAAGCTATGGGACAGGAACGGCAGCCAGTATTAATGGTATAGATGTTTATGGTAAGACAGGGTCTGCTGAGAATCACATGGGGGAAATAACCCATGCCTGGTTTAGTGGTTATGCCAAATGTGATAAATTTGAGATTGGTTTTACCGTATTTATAGAAAATGGTGGACATGGTGGTAGTGTTAGTGCACCAATTGCAAGAAAATTCATAAATTATTATTATGGGATTATGGAATGAAAAAATTTGAATGGATGATTTTTAGCTTATTGCTTCTTCTTTTGATTATTGGAATAATCTCGATCTATACTGCATCCTCAAGCAAAATCGGAGATGATTTCCTATTTACCAACTACTATATTAAACAGTTTATCTGGATCATTATTTCCATGTTTATTTTATTCTTACTATTAAAAGCTCCCAGTGCAATAATTGAAATATCTATCTTCCCAATATATATTTTTACAATACTCTCATTGATACTTGTCTTGTTTTTACCGGAAATCAAAGGTTCTCATAGATGGATAAGTTTAGGTCCGGTTAATTTTCAGCCTTCTGAACTTGCAAAGTTATTCACAATTATGGCTATCTCCAAATTTATCTCCAAACAATTTCTTAATGATGGACAGATACTTCTTCGTTCTTTTATTATTACATTAATTCCAATTACACTCATTCTGCTTGAACCTGATCTGGGAACAGCTTTAACCTTTTTTGTGATTTTATTTTCCATCCTTCTTGTTTCCGATCTTCCTAAATTTTATCTTATCCTTATAATCAGCCCGATGTTAAGTATCATCACTTCCATCTCGATCTGGATATTTATTGCATATATTTTATTATTAGTTTATATTCTTTATCGAAGTAATTTAGATAAAGTGATAATTGGTTTTGTGGTTACAATAAACACATTCATTTTTTTTATTACACCTATATTCTGGAACAGCTTGAAAGATTATCAGCAAAATAGGATATTAACTTTCATAAATCCGATGCGTGATCCTTTTGGCGCAGGTTACCAGATCATCCAATCAAAGATAGCAATAGGTTCAGGTGGAATCTTTGGAAAAGGCTTCTTATTGGGTACTCAGAAAAATATGAATTTCCTGCCTGAACATCATACAGATTTTATTTTTTCTGTTATTGGAGAAGAATTTGGATTTTTTGGTTGCACATTTATCTTGCTTATATATTTTTTGTTTCTATATAAAATAGCGAAGAGCATTAGAAAAATAAAATGGAAAGAATATCGATATGTATCCGTTGGAATATTAGCATGTATTACTTTCCAGATCTTTATAAATATCGGAATGAATTTGGGCATTGTACCAACAACGGGGATTCCTCTGCCATTCATAAGTTACGGTGGCTCTAATCTTTTGGTCAATGTTGCTGCAATTGGTTTTATTTTGAAGTATCTAAACGAACGAAGCATATTTGCTTAAGGATGTTATTATGGAAAAAATTATTATCGCTTTATTAGTTATGTTATCCAGTTGTTTTTTTGGATCTGTAATGGATTTCTCAGAAAAAGACATTAAGGATAAAGAAAATGAAGTTTACAATACCAGTTTTGAAAACGGAGAATATAAACCACAAGGATTACCAGATGGCTGGTTTTTATTGGAAGATACATCAGATTATATAATATGGGATAATGAAAATCCTCATACAGGTTCAAAGAGCCTAAAAATACAAAATCCCAAAGATAATATAAATATTATTTCTGATGCTTTCCCAATTGATGCTGATCATGTATATTATTCACGATTATTCATTAAAACAAATTACAATTCAAATCAATCGATCACTATTCGCTTCCTCGCCTTCGATTCAAAAGGAAAAAGAGTTAGTAAATTCAGCAAGAAAGGGCTTCCAAAACAAGATTGGACTCAAATAGATATTACCAGTGGTTTCTTAAAAAGCACTGCGAGATTCGGCAGAATAATTATTTCAATACCCAAAAAATCAGATAAGATATACTGGTTGGATGATATTGAAAGCTATGCTGTTTACAAAATTCAAAAATAGCTGGAGGAGTTAATGACAAAGGGGAAATACGTTTACGACAGAAAAAAGTTCTGCATTCCGGTTACAAAAGCCGAGCCGCTTTCTGCAATTCAATTTATTGTTGATAATTTTATCGTTAAGAAAATCACATTTTGTATTGATGGCAAAGGTGAATCATGGGAAATTTGGCGATATGCAGAAAATGCTGACAGCGATAAGATCAAGAAAAACTGTCCCCCTGAAAATCCAAAATATTTATATGTTGATGGAGAAGAAATAATAGATTTTATTTCAGCTTAATTTTTTATTTGCAATAAAAAAAGGCATCCGGCAACAGCCGGATGCCTTTTTTTTGTAATAATTTCATATTATAAGAAACCTCGTTTCATAGCTCCTGCTATAAAACGTAACCTTTAATTAAACATCACACAATTGCACCTATTCAATGAGAAGAAAAAAATGTAGGCAAAAGTAAACTTATCTTGTATTTGTAAATTCAAGCATTAATAGATAATCTTGCAGATGGATAGTAATAGCGTTTTTAGTTGCAAAATATCAGAATATTAAAATATTTAAAATTTAAAAAAATTGACAAACTTATTCCAAAAATTGTTTTTTGCTTTAATTCAAATTCGAAAAAGAAAACATTAGATTTTATGCTCAGATAAAAAAAGAAATAAGAATATGAAAACTTATAAAGTCATGAAAAATTAAATAAAATTTTACTGAAGGTAAAATGAAAAAATGTTTATCAATTCTCATGCTGCTGTCTTTTATTATTCAATTAAGTTCACAAGATAAAATTGATCTACCTTCGCTTCGTAGATCAGAAACCTATCCTGACTATGAACTGGTAGAAAAAACACCTATTGAAAAACTACTTAGTAAAAAAGAAAATTATCATATTGGATATGAAGAAAAACATATAAGAACACTCTATGGTGCAGGTAATAATAAAATATTACGCTTAAAACCAGATATCTATAAATTTGACGAAATAGCACAGTTCGCTGTATCTGAGAATGGAATTACCGTTTTTAACAGTTACGAAAACCATTTTACACCTGAATATAAGACTATGATGAAATGGGTAGATAAAAAAGGAAATGTGATCAATACTTTCGAATTAAAAAAAGAACAAGCGATCAATCCATATTATCTTCCTGACAAAGAGCGTTGGCTAATTTTTACAAGTTTTAATAATTTCGATGACGATATGCCTTCAGATACATCTATTAGTTATGGAGGTATATTAGTATTTGATGAATATGGTAATAAAACATTCCATGTTGACATCCCTGTTGAATATGATGAATTTATGGGATATTCAACTAATAAAACAGGTGAGTTGATAGTTGCTTCTTTTTACGATTTAAATTTCAAATATAATTATAAAAATCCTATACCTTCCTATACAATAGTGTTTAATATTAATAGTGGATTGTCACAAGAATTGCAACAAATAGGTCATCAGGGTATATTTTCAGAAAATAATGAATTGTTTCATAGTCTGAGAACTCTTGATGATGTGACATCAGGAGAAGTAGTTTTCAGATCAACAAATGCATATCATGCATTCCCTGCTTCTAAAGAATCGGGCATTATTGCACTAATTAGGTATTCATATTTTAAAATAATAGACTATAGTAATAAAAAATTACTATTTTTGGCATCTGATAAAAAAAATGCAAAAATCTACTCTGTTTCTCCCGACGCAAGTGAAATTGTAATTCATCATAAAGGTTATGCCTATAAATATAAGAGAAAGAAATAATATAGATAATTTTATTTCAGCTTAATTTTTTATTTGCAATAAAAAAAGGCATCCGGCAACAGCCGGATGCCTTTTTTGTTAAGAACTCTTCATTTAGAATTTATCTTTATTTTCTTCGATCCATTTTTCCGCAGAAAACGCAGCAGTTGCCCCATCTGATGCAGCTGTAACAACCTGCCTTAATACCTTATGTACCACATCTCCCGCAGCATATAATCCGGAATTTTTCGTACACATTGCCTCATCAGTTATAATAAAACCCTGCGAGTCTAATTCTACAACTGATTTCACTAATTCATTATTAGGGATTATTCCCACATAAATAAATATACCGTCCAGTTCAAGCTCACTAATTTCCTTTGTTTTTTTATTATACAACTCAACTTTCTCAATAAAATCTCCACCTTTAATTTCTTTGACAATTGAATCCCAAACAATTTCGATCTTTTCATTTTCAAATGCTCTCTGCCGGATTAATTTAACTGCACGTAGTTCATCTCTTCGATGAATTATATACACTTTTTTTGCAAACTTGGTTAAGAATATTGCCTCTTCTACGGCTGAATCTCCCCCGCCAACCACAGCTATGGTTTTATTCCTATAAAGTGCGCCGTCACATGTTGCACAATAGGAAACACCACGTCCTGTATATTTCGCTTCTCCTTGAACTCCAAGTTTGCTCGGATTTGCTCCGGTAGCCAAAATAACAGTTTTCGTATTATATTTATCAGAGTCTGTTTCAACTAATTTACCAAAGTTTTCCGATTGGATAGATATAATATTTTCCTGTTTTATTTCAGTTCCAAATTTCTCTGCTTGTTTCCTCATTTTATCTGCTATATCAAATCCGGACATATTATCTTCAAATCCGGGATAATTTTCCACATCGGCTGTTGTAGTGATTTGACCGCCAATTAGTGCTTTTTCAAAAACAACTGTTTTCATCCCACCACGAGAAGCATATACTGCAGCTGCGAGTCCGGCTGGTCCGCCGCCAATTATTGCCACATCAAATTCAATTTTATTTTCCACTATTTCCTCCATTTTTTTGTTTAAAACTTATTTAATCTACAACAAAAAGCAACTTTTATTTTATAGTGTTAAATATTACTCTTACTTAAATAATCATGAAAATCAGTAATGATATTTTTTACCTTTGATGATCGTGAATGAACGATATAATTGTTCTATTAATAGAAAACGGATCATCTGATGTGTAAAAGTAAATCTTGAAAAGCTTAATAAAAGATCTGCTATTTCTAATATTCTGTTAGAAAGACCGTAAATTCCGCCAATTACAAATATCATATCTTTCCCGATAATTAATTTATCTTCCAATATCTTAGCTTCTTGATCTTTAACAATTTCTATCGTTTTGCTTCCTGTTAATTTTACATCGGGTAATATCTGCCAATCTAATTTTATATATTTGGTTATTCTCTTTTGATATTCCTTAATTCCTTCTTCTATAAATTTTTGCTTAGTTTTTCCTAAACAAATAATTTTAATTTTCATAACTATTATTTATAATTATTGTGCACTTAATACACCTAAAGCCATTGAGAGCATTTTCGTTTCTGCCTCAGCAACCCGAGATGCAATTATGATCGGTACTTTAGCGCCCATAACAATATGTGCGCTCCTGTAATTACAATAATAAGTGAGTGCCTTACCAAAAATATTTCCCACTTCAATATTGGGAACAATAAGTATATCTGCATTTCCTGCAACTTCCGATTTTATCCCTTTTGCTTTTGCTGCCATTTTACTTACGGCACCATCAAAAGCAAGCGGACCATCAACTATGCAGTCCTGAACCTGATTTTTGTTATATATTTCTTTAATTGTATTTGCCTCGACCGTAGCCGGCATTTTGATATTTACAATTTCAATTGCTGCGAGAAGCGCAACTTTAGGTTTATTATTTTCTAAAGCATGGGCAACCTTAACAGCATTATTAATAATGGAAATTTTTTCATCCACGCCGGGATAAAGGTTAATCCCGCCATCACTCAACAAAACTAATTTTTCGGGATGTTCATAAACAAGTACATCACTAAGATTTTCACCGGTTCTCAATCCATTTTTTTTATCTAATACAGCTTTGATAAGAATTGCTGTGGAGCATTTACCTTTTAGCAAAATATCCGCTTTCCCTTCCCGGATAGCTTTCACGGATTTTACTGCTGCCAATTCCAGATCATCACCTGTATCAATGATCGAGAAATCGTTCGCAAATTCAGGAGCATTCTCCTGCAAGTATTTATCTATATATAGTTTATCTCCAACAAACAAACTATCGGCAATATTCTCTTTCTTGGCCATTACAGCAGCATCTATCGCTGATGAGGTATGAGCGGCAGCAATTATAACTGTTTTGTTTTTCATTTCTTTAACTTTTGTCATTAATTGTTCAAAATTCTTGATCATATCATCTCCCAAATATTATATTTATTAAAGAATTTTTAGAAAATGATACTGTATTAGGTCAAGAAATATTATGAAAACATGTAATATGATTATTGAAATAATTGTGACTATATTTTGAATAAATATAGAATAAATGTTAATTTAAAAAACAGCCGCAAAAAGTTTAGCTGCTGTCATTGAATTACAAAACTATTTTAAAAGAATCATTTTTTTTATTGGTGAATTTTTCAAATTTAATTTATAAAGATAGATTCCTGAAGAAAAATCTTCGGCATTCCAGTTTATTGAAGTTTCGCTGTTGCTGATTTGCAATTCATTGACTAATTGACCTTTAAGATTATAAATTTCAATTATTGCTTCTGTTTTATTTTCAGGTAAATTGAAACTAATTTTCGTCGATGGATTAAATGGATTTGGATAGTTATTTAATTCGTAATTTGTAATTTTTAATTCGTCATTATCTGCTTCGCTTCCGTCTGTTACATGAATAAAATCTTCTCGCAGAAATTCATCAGTACAATCCTGATCGTGAATTATTAATTTTACCGAAAAATAACCGGTCTCCTGATAGGTATATTCAGGTTGTAATTCATAAGAATCAATAGTTCCATCGTTATCGAAATCCCATTCATAAGACATTATTTCTCCAACTGAATAATTAGAGAACTGGGCTGTAAAAGGTGCTTCTCCTTCTGTTAATGAAGAAGAAAAATTAGCTACGAGAGGTTCTTCCCCTTTTGAGAAAGAATGATAAACAGTAAAGGTTCTACCATAATCTGTTGAATGAAAAATGTAAGTATGTTCTATTGTGTGCATAAGTGCATTATAAGTTACTAATACATAAACTTCTCCTAACTGCCTTCCACCAACAAAATCAGTGTAACTAAGCCCTAGATTGAATTGATTAATGTATTGCCAATTCAAACCATAATTATTACTATAAAATATTGTTCGCGGTGAACTAGTAATATTGTACAATTCACCATATTCCATACCACGGCTTAAATCAGTATATGGATATTCATATCTATTAACAACATTTTGAATTTCTAAAGTCTCAAAGTTATCGTAAGTAATCAAAATCCATAAAGAATCAATAATTGGGTAATTACTTACGAGCATGTGTCCTATATTATTTTCATTATCAATTTCAGTGCATATGCTACTACCAAAAAAACCGTTTGCTGAATGTTGAATAAAATTTACTCCGTAATCTTCACTGTGTTTAGAAAAACTATCATAGATTTCTCCTTCGTTTCTTCCGCTGTTAATACACCAATGTGCTGTGTCTCTAAATTGCCAACTGCCTTCTTGCCCGTAATCATAAGAAATATATAGAGCTTCAGACATAGTCTGCCCGTATACTACACCAGAAGTAAGATCAGCAGTAATACTAAAGAAGTTTATATTAGTATTTAATGTGCTGTCCATACAGGTTGCAGTTTCACCAAAGTCTATTGAGCGGTAGATTGCTGCAGGTTCGGTTACTGTTGGTCCAATATAATAAATTTCACCTACTTCGGGTCCTCTTGTTATTCTGTAGTCAGAAAATACAAGTGATGTTGTAAAAAGTATCACTATTACAATAATACTGATCTTTTTCCCTGCCATTACGGGATTAAACAAAGTTTTTAACATCTTTCAATCCTCCTTAGATTATTTTAATAAAAGCATTTTTCTTATTGGTGAATTTTCTAAATTCAATTTATGATGACGAATCGAAAACGCTGTACTCACGCAATTTATTTCGTTGACCTTATTATTGCTCGAAACAATAGTGAAATGCCTTGGATAAAAAATACACCCGCTACTCCATAATAAAGCAATTCAGGATGAAATATTATCAGCAATCCAACTGCGAGATAGACGATACCTGTAAATATTAAACTGACTTTTTCATAGATTTTCATAAATTTATCATTCTCCCTTATTTCCATTTTTGAAAACACGAACAAAACAGGTGACTGCATGTAGAATAAATGTTATACTTACCCAGTATCTGACAAATTTTGTATATTTGAAAATAACTACTGAAACAAGAATATACAAAATACCGGAAAACACCAGAACTGTATTATCGGTTTTGCCGGTTGCCTTACTTACCTTATCTATAAAATTTATCACAATATTATTTCTAAAAAACTTATTCCAAACAAGATGACTGGATTTTACATTTGTGAAATTTATTTTTACACTTTCCCAAAAATTGCTAAAGAAAACAATACTCAAAAATACACCAAGTGTAAGCATACCAATTAGATAAGAAAGGGAACTGTAATAATCACCCCAAGTCAAGAGTAATCCAATTTCGTCAAGCAACAAACCCAATCCACTCCCATACATAACTGCAAGATTTTTCTTGGTTAAGTGTTTAGAGCCAACGATTGCCAGCCAACCTGCGACACAAACAAGAAAAATCCCAATATAAAAATGATGGATATGATATCCAAATAGAATTATATTTTTCCCGAGATAAAATTCAACATCCGGGAGTAATCCTTCTTTGGTAGCATCTGCAAACCTTGTATGTGCTGAGCCGGCTATAAATACCAATAAGCGAATAGAAACGAGTGTTACAAGATACGAAATGGTTATTATAAAAGGTAAACTTTTTTCTTGTTTGATCATATTAATCTTTACCTATCGAATTCTATTAGATAACGAAACCCGAGAATTTCATATTCACCACTAATTACATATCCACCATCCTGCGCAACTATCACATCTTCTACAGTATAGCTGTCAGTCCACCATTGCCGTTGGAAGGGGCGATAAGTTTGTACCCAAGTATCTTCGGCTGCAAGCCGAATGCAAAATGTAAAAAGTAAAATTAAAAATGTAAGAATTAATATTTTTCGGTTTATAGTTTCCTCCGTCTAATTTAAACTTAGCAAAATCATTATTGTATAATCTACATTTTCAAGAAAATAATTGTTATTAAAAAATATTTTTTATAAAAGATGTCAAATTATTTTCCTATAATAACAGGGATATTCATTGATATAAAAGT
This sequence comes from Candidatus Cloacimonadota bacterium, assembly GCA_030600585.1. Lineage (GTDB taxonomy): Bacteria > Cloacimonadota > Cloacimonadia > Cloacimonadales > TCS61 > Tenebribacter. The sequence goes on from JAUVLU010000007.1 coordinate 25,607, forward strand.
AATTACAAAGCTGAATTAACTTGACATTTTATCCGCTTTTTTTTGATTTGAAAAAAAAATATTTATGAGGAAATATGGCAGTATCAAAAAGATGGCACATAGCATTATCGACAACAGAGTCTTCCAGACCTATTAATATAAGTCTGCCCAAAAAGACTGGGTTATTCTTATGTGTGTTGTCGGTAATATTTTTGCTGTTTTTTGCCGGATCTATTTTCTTCATAATCCATAATCAATCCCAAATAGCTCAAGCAAATGAGATATTTAATGAAAATATCATACTTAAAGATAAACTTGTAATTCTATCTTCTGAGATCGACTCCATTATGACAAAATTAAAATTGATGGAAAACTGGGAAGATAAGGTTCGATCCGATAAGAATTTTAAAGCAATTAATAAAGAGATCCGCGAGATGGGTATAGGTGGATTACCTATAATAGACACCACTTTTATGTACTCTGATATTAATTTGAGTGATAATTATTCTCTTACATTAAATAAGATCATCCAACTTAAGGGAAAGATCGATTTTGATTATGACACACATAAAGAATTAAAAGATCTGGTTCAATTAAAGGACGAATTATATTTAAATACTCCTTCGATCTATCCTGCTTATGGAAGAATATCTGATCCCTACGGATGGCGAACTCATCCTATTACAGGCAAAAGAAGTTTTCATAATGGGTTGGATATTGGAAATAAAACAGGAACACCAATATATGCTGTAGCCGATGGTAAAGTGTCTTCAACCGGTCAGCAAAAATACTTTGGAAAGTTCATTGGAATATCTCATAAGTTTGGATACCAGACAAACTATGCTCATCTTCATAAAATACATGTTAAAAAAGGTGAGGAAGTTAAAAGAGGACAGATCATTGCGGAAATGGGAGATTCAGGACGTTCAACCGGAAGTCATTTACACTTTGAAGTCTTGAGATATAACAAGTACAGAAACCCTTACAAATATTTAAACAAACTTGAAGATGACATTATTATCACAAAAAAATAAACCGGAATTGAACTTAACTATTATATATGAAAGGTAAAATAAAATTCGAATCAGCTTTAATAAGATTAGAAGAGATCGTTCACGCATTGGAAGAAGGCGTGGATGAACTGGATAAGATAGTTGATCTTTTTGAAGAAGGCTCGGAGCTGGCTGATTTTTGCAATAAAAAACTTGAGAGAATTGAGAATAAAATTGAAGTCATAACAAATAAAATACATAAATCAGAAAACATCACCGAGGAAATATGAGCACTAAAAATATGGTCTTAAAAAAAGACATGAAAGAAAAACGCGAATTAGTCAATATTGCAATAGATCGTTTCCTACCAAGAAAAGATGAATATCCAAAACAAATACACAAAGCGATTCGGCACACCTTATTTGCAGGTGGAAAGAGGTTGCGACCATATTTTTTAATAAATACCTACAAACTTTTCAAAGATGATATTGAAAAAACACTTTTGGTAGCAGGTGCGATTGAAATGCTGCACACATACACATTGATCCATGACGATCTACCTGAAATTGATAATGATGAATATAGACGTGGTAAAAAAACCTGTCATGTCATTTTTGGTTCCGATATTGCCTTGCTCGCCGGCGATGCACTTCTTATTTATGCTTTCCAGGCAATTGCAAATGCAGAGGATGTTGACGAAAAACTCAGACTGGATTTTATTAGAGATCTCTCTATTGAAGCCGGACACACCGGTCTTATCGCAGGACAGATGATAGATATTCAAAGTGAAGGGAAAAAGATTTCAAAAGAGACACTCGAGTATATTCACAACAATAAAACCGGTAAATTAATAAACCTGCCTATTCGTTTTGGCTGTATGCTTGCAGAAGCATCTGAAGAAGATCAAGAGCGTATGGAAAGTTTCGGTCAGAAGATCGGACTTGCCTTCCAGATCGTAGATGACATCCTTGATATTGAAGGCTCTATTGAGGATCTTGGGAAAAGCATTGGTAAAGATTCAAAAGCTAAAAAAGCTACTTTCCCTGCTGTATATGGATTAGAAAAGTCTAAACAAATGGCAGAAGAATTAATAACTGAAGCAAAAGCTCTTTTAGAACCATACGGTGAAAAAGCTGAATTACTCTTTATGCTCTGTGATTTTATCCATACAAGAAAATTTTAATTTAATAATAAAATTTAATTATCAGGGCTTCGATGAAGCCCTGTTTCATTATTAAGGTGAGGTACAATGTTAAAAGTTAATATCCAAAAAATAAATGAACACGCTAAACTTCCCAAACGTATGACCGAACACGCTGCCGGCTATGATCTTTATTCCTGTAATGAAGAAGATATTATTATAAGATCCGGAGAAGTTATTCTTATTCCAACCGGAATAGCCGTTTCTTTACCGGTAGGATACGAGGCGCAGATTCGCCCCCGAAGCGGACTTGCCATCAAACATCAAATTGGAGTTCTTAATTCTCCCGGAACTATCGATGCTGATTATCGTGGTGAGATCAAGATCATCTTATTTAACTTTGGGAAAAAGGATTTTGTTGTTGCTCATCATACTCGAATTGCCCAAATGGTAGTTTCCCGTCATGAATCTGTTGATTTTGTAATTACCGGTCAGCTTGACGAGACAGGTCGCGGAAGCGGTGGATTTGGGCATACCGAACATTAATTAAGAGAGCTTATGCTTGTCCCCGTACAACTCCCATTTGGCAAAACCATTAATCAAACTACAGACGGGCATTCAATAACTTCCGACTCAGCTTTTCTTGTAGAAACCATTTCAAATCAGGTATTATGGGAAAATATTAAGTTGCTTGAGCTTGGCAGCGGGAATGGAATTATTTCTATTATGTTATCTCATTATCATCCTAAATGGGTAATTCTGGGAATTGAAATTCAGAACCATCTGGTAAAACTTAGCAAAGCTAACGTAAAACTATCCGAGACATGTCCATCCTTTATGGAAGCTGATCTTCGGGAATTTACATCTTCACTTAAGTACGATCTGATAGTTTCCAACCCGCCGTATTTTCCAAAAGATAGGGGCAGGATCAGTCCAATACAGGAGCGGGCAATTTCCCGGCATGAAATAACCTGCAATATGATGGATATTTTGGAATGTGTGAAACGAAATTTAAAGGAAGACGGCAGTGCATTTATTCTTTACCCGCAGAATAGGTGGAAGGATCTTGATAATTTTGCAAAAAAGGTTGACCTGAAAGCAGTGAAAAAATTTGTTTTAGATTCGGAAGAGAATAAAAAGAAGGTTATTGTGGAGCTTGTTCATGCTTAAGATAGAAGGATTTTCCTTATCCAGAGAAAACGAAAAATTTATGCTGATAAACGAGATGCTTATCGGAAGCGGCATGAAAATAAATATATTTGGAAATAATGATACAGGAAGATCATTGTTATTGAGAGCGATACATGGAGATTATTACAATTTTGGCGGACAAATCCTGATTAAAGATAAACCATTATTGTTCTATAAAAAAAAGAAAAAAACACTACTTTTAGATAACACATCTCACCTTCTTATGAACGAATCTGTTTGGAAGAATATTATTATTCCTCTGCCAAAGGTAACTGCCAGACAAAAGCAGAAGATCATGGAATTATGCATGATCTCTCAGCTTGGTGATAAGATCGGCACTAAAGTTAAAAACCTTTCATCTTCATCAAAGAAATTCATCGAATTGATCCGGGCAGTTATTCAGCTTCCGCAGATCATTCTTATCGATGATCTTGAAAATTACTTCGATGATAAAAATATGATCACAGCTTTAGAAATTTGCAATTTTGCGTTAAATAGCGGAGCTTCATTGATTGCTACATCCAAACGAAAACTTGATAATTTTGATAGTTATTACAGAATTCAAAACAACAAAGTGGTGAAATTGTGAAAAAGGGAATATTCTTTCAGATCATTATTATTTTCATAGTTTTTCTTGGATGGAATCTGCTTCATTTGGGATATGAACTTCAGAGAGATGTTCTTGAAGACAGCATTTCCGCCTCTCCAATGATGCTCCTTTCGATGCACGAAGACACACTTGATCAACTTAGATCAAAGATCGAGAAAGATCCTTATATTAAAGAGATAGCAATAATTCAAGATTCTGTAATTGCCAAAACACTTATTACAAGCTACGAATTGGAAGACAGCAGTGAAATTCTAAGATCATACCTGTTTCCCACTGCAATGCAAATAAACTTTGCGGGCGAGAAATTCCAAATTGAACAGAAACAAAAATTGGAAAGAACGCTCTTAGAATATTCTCCTGCTGTTATCTATTATTTTGATAGTGCTCAATGGCAAATAGATCAAAATAAGATAACACTTCTTACAAAAGGTTATTATATCGGCTTTGGTTTATTTGTAGTTTTCATGTTATTCATTTCAATTTTCCTCCGAATTCATTTTGAGATAAAAAGTAATATTTTTTGGAAGATATATTACTCTTCCGGCGGTTATATTGGAAAACGAAGAAAGCAGTTTTTTATTAATTCGTTATATATTTGTTTTATTCCGCTCATTCTTAATGTAGCTATTTATTATGCTCTACAGTATTTTCAATTACTTTCGGTCGAGATAGACTATCGTTTCTTTGGCATTGAATTGTTAACTGTTCTCATCAGTTCATTATTTGCCGGAATAGCTTTAGGAAAAAACCTGAAATGAAAAAATATATTCCAAATTCATTAACTTTTTTCAGAGTATTAATGGTTCCGGTTTTCTTCTGGCTTATTCATCATTCTCATTTACCAAACAATTATTTATGGGCTACATTTGTTTTTATCATTGCAAGTATCACAGATATTTTTGATGGTCTGCTTGCCCGTAAATTTGGTGTTGTTACCAATTTTGGGAAGATAATGGACCCGCTTGCCGATAAACTGTTAACCTTATTGGCGCTGTATGTTTTAGTTTCCGAACCAATGAAAATGATGAGCATTTATGTGTTCTATATTATTTTATTTAGGGAAGTAATGATAACATTATTAAGACAGTATTATTCGAGAAAGAAAATCTACATTCCCGCAAATATCTGGGGAAAAGTTAAAACAACTTTCCAGATGACCGGTATTATTGCGGCTTTGGTCTATTATTCTCTGCCATATCAATTTATGCCGATCATTCAAACATATCATTCAAAATTTCAATTTGGATTCAATATCTTTTTCTGGGTTATAGCCATTGTAACTATTCTTTCCGGAATAACTTATCTCTTTCCAAGTGAACGTAAAGGTTAACCAATGAAAACAATGAACAAAAAAATTGTGATATTGGGAATTGGCCTGCTTCTAATTCTTGGATGTTCCTCCAAAGATAATATTCATAAAACTAAAAGTAAACGAATCGATCCGCATAAACCGATGTCTTGGGGGCATAAACAGACTGTATATGTTTTTGCCGATGATAATGTATGGAAATATGCCAAAGGGCATTTAAAAAAAACACTGGAAAGAGTACAATTTACAACAGAAAATGAAAAAGTATTCATTGTTAAAAGAGTTCCCATCGATAATATAGATAATTTCTATAAATTTAATAATTTGATCTTTTTCTGTGATCTTGAATCAAATGACAATGTATCAACTTATATTAAAGAGATCATGGGATCCAAGGTAGAAGCCGAAGTTAACGAAAATCTGGTTGGGATGTACACGAAAGATAATGTGTGGGCAAATGACCAGTTTATACTTTTTATTCTTGGAAGTAATGAGCGGGATCTGTTGAAATTCAATATCCTGCAATCACATAATATCTTTGATCTATTTAAAGATAAATTATTCGATAGGATCGAAGGACAGCTATATAAAACTTCGATTTATTCCGACAATAGATTTGCTGCATTTCGGTGGTCGTTAAAACTTCCAAAAAAATATATCCTTTACAAAAATGATACTGCAAATAATTTTATTTCGTTCATTGCTCGGTTAAGAAATAAACCGGACAGATATATTTCCGTGTATTCTCAGAAAATTCCAAAAGAAGAATTTGATCGAGATTGGTTTAGGGAAACCCGCAAGAATATCAGTTGGAAATATTACGATGAAGATGAGTTCTTTGATAGAGATGTGAGAATGGAGAAATACAAACTTGCCGGACATCAGGGCTGGCGTTTGTCTGGTAGATGGCAGAATAAGAAACATTCTGTGGGAGGTGCTTTCCAAAGTTTTGCTTTCTATGACGAAGCAAGCGGGTTAGTTTATCTTGTAGATAATTCTGTATATTATCCCGATGGAGAAAAACTGGAAGCTCTCTATGAATTAGAAATTATCAGTAATACGTTAAAACTTAAAGAAAAAAATAATTAAGGAGACCTATATGAGAAAATTAAGTGTCTTATTTATCCTTTTAATAATTTCAATGAGCATCTTTGCATTCGAGCTTAACACATTAATAGATACACCAACTGCCGGTATTTTACAGCAAGGCGAAGCAGAGATGTCTGCCAAAATTTACAAAGATAACGGCTTGTTGATCGGAACAAAAGTTGGATTATTCCCGCGTTTTATGTTCGGTGTTAATTATGGTGCCGAACAAATAGTCGGTGATGCTGATCCTCAATGGCATGAAAGAGTTGAATTCAATGCAAAGATCAGAGTTCTGGATGAGAATAACCAGCTTCCGGCTATAGCTATCGGCTATGATTCTCAGGGGCATGGAAGATATGATAAAACTCAAAAACGATATGATATAAAATCCAAAGGCGTTTATCTTACCGTCAGCAAAAATTTCTTCCTACTTGGAAATCTTGGTATTCACGGTGGAATTAATTACAGTTTGGAAACCGAAGACAAAGATGATGAACCAAATCTTTTTATCGGCTTCGATAAAACAATTGGAGATATGGTAGTTTTATTAGCTGAATATGATACCGGCTGGAATGACAATGCTGATTTCAAAAGTGATATTGTAAAAGGCAGAGGATTTTTCAATGCTGCTGTAGATCTGCATTTCACAGAAGCACTTATTCTTAAAATATCGTTTTATGATCTGCTTCTGAATCACCCCGATACTAAAGGATGTGATAGATCGATCATTCTCCTATATAATATGACTTTCTAAATTTCATGAAGTTTTTTTACAAATTTTTGCTCATCACGATATTTTTTACAGGATGCGCAGTTAATAAAAATATTTCTTACCAGCCGAATTTTGTTGCTGAAAATTATTTTCTTTTTGCTGAGACTGCAATGCAGCAGCGTGATATTGATAGTGCAGTTAAATTATATAGAAAAGCTGCAGAATCCGATTCCAACAATGTTTATCTAAAAGAAACATTAATGCAGGCTTTAGTATTGAAAGCTTATTTTGATAAATCTGCAAATTCCGAAATAATAGAAACTGGGAAAATATTCTGTGAGAATAATGTTAAATCGGAAAAGATATATTCCATCATGGCTGAATCTTACCGCATTGAACATCAGAATGAAATGGCTGAAAAATGTTTTAAAAAAGCTGTTAAAATACAACCAACCATGCGGAACCTTACCGCATATTATATTTTCCAACAAAACACCAAACCACCAGCAAATATCAAACTTTTAAAAAAAGCAATAAAACTTAGCTGGGAAGATGAAAAACTGGTGTTGACAATAGCCGAATTATACAGCAAGATAGATTCATTAAAAAGCTTTGAAATACTTATGCATGCTTACGGAAAATGGGCTGATGAAGCAAGCTTAATGCCGCTGCTCACAGCTTATGAAAAACAAGGTTCACAAGATAAAGTTTTAGAGATGATCCAACTTCATATTGATGAAAACAGATTGCTCTCGGCTCCAATAAAGACCTATCTTATTGGAAGATATTTCTTATTTGAACAGTATGATAAGATATTGGATAATAAAGATCTGTGTTTTGAAGTTGGAACTCAAGATATATTAAAATACCTCTTTCTATCAGCAATTAAAAAACATGATCTTGATATCGGAGTAATGGCTGGGCTTGCTATCGAGGAATCCGGAGAATTAACAGAAGAATTTACTTCATCTTTCTACACTTATTTTACCGATCTTTACCTGTCTGAAAATAATTTCACGGAAGCAGCAAATTACCTTATCAAAGCTGATGACATCAATACAATTCACAGTTACATTTTCGAGGTTGATCTTTCTAAAAACACTGAACGGAAAGAGAAAATATATGAACTTTTAATACAATATTTGAATCTCTCAAAAGATAAATCCAAAGCAAATTACCTTTTGGGAATTTTTCATACGGAATTTGAAGAAAAAGAAACTGCGCTCGGATATCTTGATAAACTTCCCGATAGCTTTATCAACGAAAATGAACTCAATCTTCTGGTAGCACTTGCCTATATCCAAAGTGCAACTGACATCGCAAAAGCAAGATCACTTCTAACTGATATTGAAGGAATCAATGTTTCTCCGAACGAACTTATTGCCAGTTTGCTGTTTGGAACCGAACAAGATTCGATTGCTTATTACATCTTAAAAGAAGAGATTAAAACAAATCCCCAACCAGATGTTTCTACATTTGCTACCTGTTCAATTCTTGGTGAGTTATACGATAAGCCTGATAGTTTACTGATCATTCTGGAAAAGGGAGTTGTTCTTTATCCTGAAAATTCCGATTTGCTCAATGCTGCCGGTTATTTTATTGCAAAATATGAATTCAAAGAAAAATATAATGAAGCTGCTGTATATTTGGAAAAAGCTGTTTTATTGCAACCGGAAAGTGAAATGATCTGGGACAGTCTTGCCTGGCTTTATTTCAAACAGAAAAAATATGATAAGGCAATTGAGGCGATGAAAATTCCCTTATCTAAAGAGATCAGCCATAGCGAAATTGCTTATCATATCGGTGAGATATATCTAAGTTTAAATAATAATAAAAAAGCTAAATATTATTTTAATTTGGCTATTGAATTGAACAATGAAAAACGATCCGTTCAGTTTTCTAAAGAAATATTACGTGAGTATTAAGAAAAGAATAAACACAGAGACACAAAGGCACAGAGAACACAGAGTAGTGTCTGTGTTAAAAAAAAGGTTCTCATGAAAGAAAATAAAGAACATAGAAAAGAATAAACACCAGCCTTCGCTAAGCTTCAGTCTTCACGATGTTACGCCCAGACAAGTCGGCTTGGCAGGCAGAAAACATTTAAGATTTTTTTTCTTTGCTTTTTTTCGTGTATGCCAAAGGCGTATAAATCTTTGTGGCTATATTTTAAAAGGAGATAATATGAAATTTGTATTTAATAAAACCAACATTATTCTATTGGTAATAGCTATTATTATAACTGTTGCAGGATACATTATTATGGGAACCGGAGATAACACGATTTCACCTGTTCTATTGATAATTGCTTATGTAATTCTATTCCCAGCAGCTATTATTGTCGGAACGAAGAAGAAAAAAAAGGAATAAATTATAACTGATATACGCGACATTTATCTGCCTGTGGAAGATTTGTCGTATATAACACCAAATCAGGGGGTGTTCGCGACAAAATTGACGGGGATACATACATTAGCTGTCATTAAGTTGGAGGATAAATATGAAATGGATAGATACCTTAGAAATTAGATATTGGGCTGGTAGAAGAGATTGCCAAGATACATTACCTCATTTATTAAGAAAATTGATTAGAGCTAATTCAAATTCAATTCGTTCAATAAAATTTCCCTCAGGCGACAACGTTTTACTTGGTGGTTGGGATGGTGTGCTTGAAGTATCAGAAGAAACAGAATACTTACCTTTAGGCATTTCTTTATGGGAATTTGGTGCGAATAAAGATATTAAAGGAAAAGCTAATAGCGATTACGAAAAAAGAACTAAGAATCCATTAGGATATAATCCCAAAGATTGCACATTTATTTTTGTTACACCTAGATTATTTTCTAAAGCAGATGAATGGATTAGAGATAAAATGAAAGAAGGAATCTGGAAAGATGTTAGAGTGGTAAATGCCGAGATTCTTGAAGAATGGTTAGAGAAATGTCCGTCAGTATCTTCTTGGTTATCTATAAAACATCTTAGAAAATATCCCGAAGGAGTTCAATCTACCAATGATTTTTGGGATGAATGGTCAATTGGTCCAAATCTAAAATTAACTCCGGAATTAATTTTAGGAGGTAGACAAGAAGAAGTAAAACAATTATTTGAATCTGCATCAACTCCATCTATAATATCAATACAAGGCTCTTCAAGAGAAGAAGCGTTAGCTTTTATCATTGCCGTATTTAAGGCTTCAAAAAAAGAAGAAGACTTTTTTTCCCGAAGTATTATTGTAGACAATCAAGAACATTATAGACAATTATCAATTCATAACAAACCATTGATTTTATTACCTAGATTCGAAGATTGTGGTATTTTAAATCGAGCAATTGAATTTGGCCATAATGTGATTGTTCCATTAGGTGCAGACTCATCCAACAATTGGGGTAACAAAATCATTCTCCCCAAGTTAGATAGAGAGCTCTTTGTTAAATCTTTAAGTGAAAGTGGATTATCAAAAGAGAAAGCTGAACAGCACTCGAGAGAATCTGCGAGGAATATTACTATTTTAAGAAGACAACTTGAATTTGTAAGAAATATACCAGAATGGGCAAAACCTGATAATGTTAGAGATATAATTCCTGCATTGATTATTGGACGATGGAATGAAGGTTTTGAAAGTGATAAAGAAATTGTATCATTGGTTGCTAATGAATCTTATGATGATTATTTGAAGAAACTTAAGAAGTGGCTCTATTGTTCTGATTCTCCAATAATAAAAATTGGTAATAATTGGAGATTAGCATCACCTTTGGATGCTTGGTCAAATGCTTCTTGTTTTTTAATTCAAAAGGACTTTGATTTACTAAAATCTTCTTTTAATAAAATTATGAGTGAGATTGATCCTGCTTTCGAGCTCAAATCAGAAGAACGATCAATGGCTTCTTTGCACGGAAAAGTAAAAAGATATTCGGACTGGATTCGAGAAGGAATAACTCAATCACTAATATTGACTTCTTTTTATGGAGATGAATTATCTTTTGATTTACCAATACCTAGTACAATTTGGGTGAATAATATTATAAAGGAATTATTGAATAATAACAACCATGATTTTTGGAAGTCAATAAATGATCAACTCCCAATAATATCTGAAGCATCACCTGAATCTTTTATATATTCAATTGAGCAGCATATCAAAAATGAAAACTCTCCAATTATTAATATGTTCTTTGAAGATCCAGGTATTATCTCTGGAATTAGTTATCACACAGGTTTATTATGGGCTCTTGAAAACGTTGCTTGGATTCCAGAATATTTACCCAGAGTATCATTAATTCTTGTCTATCTATCTGCTAATGATCATGGTGGTAGTACAGCAAATAGACCTTTTAATAGTCTTGATAATATATTTAAACCTTGGTATGTGCAAACTTTAGCTGACTTTAAAACAAGAATTGAAGTTTTAGAACTTTTAGCACATAGAGAAAAAGATGTAACTTGGAAGTTATTAATAGGAATGTTACCTGATTCTACTACTGGTTTTGCTATGCCCTCACATAAGTTTAGATGGAGAATGTTCAACCAGCAATCAAAGAAACCTATTACATATGCTGATATATACCAAACATATTCAGCAACGGTTGATTTGCTTCTGAATATTTGCGATAAATCCGAAGTAAAGATATCGCAATTAATCAAAAGTTCAATACATTTAAGTGAAAATGATAGAAACAAAATAATAGAATTCATAGAATTAAATATTGATACCATAATTAACAGAGATTTTTCTGCTTGGAATTCATTAAGAGATTTAATCAGTAATCATAGATCGTTCCCAGATGCTAAATGGTCAGTTTCAGAAGAAACTCTTAAGCCATATGAAGCTTTATTTGATAAACTCCAACCTTCAGATATAATCAATAAATCAATATGGCTATTTGATGATCATTTTCCAAAATTTATTGAAGGTTTTAAATATAAGGCAATGTCGCACGAAGAAAGAAGTAAGTTGATACATGAAGCGAGACAAGAAGCTTTAGAGAAGATTTATAAAACAGGGGGAGTAGATATAATTTTAGAGATGGCTCAAAAAGTAAATCAACAAAGAATATTGGGTGATATTTTAGCAAATATTATAACTGATAGAGGTGAGATTATTACTCTTTGCAACCTTCTTAATGATGAAGAAAATCAAATGATACACGGATTTATTTTTCGAAAATCGATGTTGTATGATTTAGAATGGATATTTAAATTGTATAAAGATTTAAAAGAAAATGGATTTTCTGATGAAATTCTTGTTCGTGTTTTCTATTTATTAAATCAGAATAAAATATTATGGGATTTCATTAATTCTACAACTGATCAAATTAGAAATACATATTGGGAAAATGTATATCCACAATTTTACCATAGTTGTGTTGATGATCAAATTCTTGGTATTAAATACCTTCTTGAATATAAAAGATTCTTTAGTGCTATTGATTTCTGCTCTCATTCAGTAAAAAAATTACCAACAGATTTGATTGTAGATTTACTCGAAAAAACTGCAACCATCAAATCTAATGAGAAGAATAATTTACAGGGATATCAATTTAATCAATTATTTGAAGAACTTGGGAAAAGAGATGATATAAATGACAAAACTCTTTTGAAATTGGAATGGTATTACATACCTGTATTAACATCCTATGGGAATACTATAAAGCCAACCTTACTTCATGCAGAGTTATCATCAGATCCAGAATTCTTCATCGATATAATCAAATATATTTACAAACCAGACAAAGATGAAGTTGAAGAAGATACATTAGATTTATCAGAAGAAATTATTGTTAATAGAGCAAGGCAAGCACATAATTTATTAGAATCTTGGAAAAAAATCCCAGGAATGGATGAAGAATTTAATATAAATTTCGAAAAATTAAATGAGTGGGTAAATACTGCTAAAGAACTTTCAGTTAAATGCAATAGAACCAAAGTTACAGATGTACACATTGGGAAGATACTTACTAAGATTCCCTTGAAGATAAGCCCCTGGCCTCCTACCGAAATATGTAAAATTATAGAATCCTATAATTCCGAAATATTAAATAGTAATTTCATTATTGAAGTGCGTAATAATAGAGGAACAACAACAAGAGGTGCCTTTGAAGGTGGAAATCAAGAACGGGAATTAGCAAGATTTTTTATTGAACAATCGGATTATTATCGCACAAAATTTCCAACAGTTTCAACTATTTTGAAGAAGATTTCTGAAAGATATGAATATGATGCAAAAGATGAAGATCAAAGGGCTGAATTAGATAGACTCGAGTACTGATCGAATGACAGCTAACAACACACAGGTCCACTCTCAGATTGAAAGAAAAACGAGAAGAGCGTGGCAGCTGCCAAACATTAAACAACGAATAATAAAATATCTTGATTAAATTTATTGCATAATAGAAATTGTAAAAGTAAATTTTAGTAATGAAGGGAGTATTATGAGTTACAAAAAAGAATTTGAAAAACAGTTGAAAGAATTTGTTTTAGGTTTAAATGATTACGTGAGTTCAAAAGACGGACAATGGACTATTAAAGGTTTTATTGATATTTTTAAGAATGTTTACACTATTTCATCAGATACAAAAATAGTATCAAAAATTATTGAAATTCATCTTTTCCCAAAAATTCTTCAATTTGCAAAAAAGTATGGTTATCACATCGTTCTTCCTGAACATCAAAATTATTATCCTGATATCTCCTTTGTAAAATCTGACAATGAAAAAATTAAATTCGCATTAGACTTTAAAACAACTTATCGAAAACCAAATAATTCGTCTTTATGTAATGGTTTTACTTTAGGCTCACATGGCAAATATTTTGAAGATCGAAAAAGCACAAAAAACATACAATTTCCATACAGCTCATATTTAGCACATTTTTGCTTGGGTATAATCTATAGTCGTAATGTTGGAACATCTATCGATGAGACTAAACATTATAAATTAAATGAACTTCAATCTATTACTTCAGTTGTTAAAGATTTTGAGTTTTTTGTACAAGAGAAATGGCGTATTGCAAGTGACAAAGGTGGAAGTGGAAATACTGCTAATATCGGAAGTATTAATAATATTAAAGATATTATTAAGGGTCGTGGAATGTTCTCAAAACTCGGAGAGAAATGGTTCGATGATTATTGGATGAATTACAATAAGATTACAATTCCGGATGGGAAAAAAGGAACGAAGAAAATAACTTCATTAAAGGAATTTGTAGAATATAGAAAAGGAGATGTATCGCTAATTGTTCCAAAGAGAAACAAAAAAGTGAAGTAGAGATTTTATTATGAAAATTCATGTTCCGCCGATTAAAACACAAGGCATAAAAACAAAACTTGTGCAATGGATAAAAAGCATCATTCCTGATGATTTCAATGGTGTTTGGATTGAGCCATTTATGGGTTCGGGTGTTGTTGCATTTAATATAATGCCTAAAAAAGCAATATTGGGTGATACAAATCCTCACCTTATTAATTTTTATAACTCAATCTTAAAAAAAGAAATTACTCCACAAATCGCAAGATTATACTTACAAGAAGAAGGAAAAAAATTATTTGAAAATGGAGAAGAACATTACTACTTAATAAGAGAAAGATTTAATAAAGAAAAAGACCCGTTAGATTTTTTATTCTTAAATAGATCATGTTTTAACGGAATGATTAGATTTAATAGAAAGGGTGGGTTTAATGTTCCCTTTTGCCGCAAACCTGAAAGATTTGCAAAAGCATATATAACAAAAATTGTTAACCAAATTGAATATGTCTATAATCTATTACAATTAAAGGATGTTACATTTGTTTGTCAGGATTTTTCTGAAACAATACAAAATGGGAAAAGTGGAGATATTATTTATTGCGATCCTCCTTACATTGGAAGACATACTGAATATTTTAATGGCTGGGATGAACATAAAGAACTTGAATTAAACAGACAGCTTTCCAATACATCGAGTAATTTCATTCTATCAACATGGCACAGTAATATTTATAGAGAAAACGAATATCTTAAAACCATTTGGAAAAATTATAATCTAATTACCAGAGAACATTTTTACCATCTCGGCGGTAAAGAAAAAAACAGGAATTCAATGTTGGAAGCATTGATTACGAATTATGATGCTATTTCTATTGTAGAAGAACCAATGAAGAAAGCTCAACTTACTCTTTTTGAACATTATTATGCAACATAATTTTCAAACTTCTAATAAATCTCTATGAAAGCAATCATGAAACATAAATTCAGAAAAATCCTTAGAGTATCATGAAAAACATAATACTTATAATTATTGTATTCTACTTAATTGGTTGTAGTTTAAATCAAAGTACACAAAAAATTGATATTTCTGATCAATATTACAAAGCTCAAGTTGTTATTATTAATAAAGAGACTTATGAAAAGAAACTTGAAACATTTGAAACACCTTATTCCCCACCAACCTTAATAGCATTTGAAATCGAAAATGAAAGTAAGGTGCAAATAGAACTTTTTGATATGAAAGAAAATCTGATTTCAACCATATTTGACGGAGAGTTGAAACCGGAATCCTATAGAGTTATTATGACTGAAACAAATTTGGATTCAGGTTTATATTTTTTTAGAATACACATTAATGATAAAGTTAAAATGGAAAAATTTATACTGTTGTATTAAGGTAAATAAATGGCAAATAATAAGCAATATCTCACAGAAGAATTCATCGCTAAGATAGATAAATTCAATCTTCGCGCACGGTTAATTGTAGAAGGTTTCATTACCGGATTGCATAAATCTCCCTATCACGGATTCAGCATAGAATTCTCAGATCACCGGCAATATAATCCGGGAGATCCAATAAAAAATGTCGATTGGAAAATTTACGGTAAAACTAACCGTTATTACATCAAACGCTACGAAGAAGAAACCAACCTTAAGTGCTACATTATTGTCGATCACAGTGCTTCAATGGGCTTCTCATCGGCAAACACTTCCAAATTGGAATACACCAAAGCTCTGGCATCAGCTCTTTCCTATTTAATGATCTCGCAACAAGATGCTGTGGGCTTGCTTACATTCACAGATAAAATAACAAATCTTATTCCACCGCGTTCAATGAGATCATATTTGAATATTATCTTTAAGGAACTCCATAATTTAAAAGCGGAAGATAAAACCAGCACTGTGAGTGTTCTGCATTCTCTGGCTGATAGAGTAAAAAAACGCGGACTTATTATCCTTATTTCCGATATGATAGATGATCCTGAAAAGATCATGCAGGGACTTATGCATTTCCGTCACCAAAAGCATGAGGTTATTTTATTCCATATTCAGGATAAACAGGAAACTGATTTTGATTATAAACGTGATACTGAATTCATAGATTCTGAAACCGGCGAGAAAATCACAGTTTCACCATGGCAGATCAGGAAAGATTACCTGCAAGCGTATGAAAAAAATGTTCAATTCCTAAAAGATAAATGCCATGAATCACGAATTGAGTATAATGCAATAACTACCGACACGCCATTTGATGACAATCTGCTTCAATATCTAATTAAACGCTCGAAGATGATGTAATAGATTTTCACAAATATTTATTTTTAATAAGTTGAACTTATCAACACAATTGATTTAGCAAGTTCAACTTGCTAACGAGAAGAGATGTCAACTTTCTCAAAGCTTCAATCAAAGGAACTCACTCAGCTAAGATTCGGAAAGTTTTGAAGCTGGGTATATCAACACAGAGACACAGCGGCACAGGGAAAGGGAAAGGGAAATGGAAAAACAGTAATAAAACTGGATATATCATTTGCACGTTCAAGGTGAACGTGTTACATTAAAAAAGCATGTTCAAGATGAACGTGTTACATCAAAAAAATTAGCCCCGGATAACCGGGGCTAATTTTTAACTGCTAACATTAACCGTTGCGAAGGTATTATGGAGCTTTGTGTTACTTCATAAGGATCATTTTCTTTGTTGAAGAATAGTTACTCAAAACTTCATTTTCATGCAGGCTGCAAACTTCGTAACAAGGTATTTTTGTATATAAAACAGGGGAGTTGAATATCACACATCAATTATCTTAATCGGTTTTTTAAGCTGCTTTGCATAACTCATTGTGTATTTTGTACCTTCACATTTTCCATCCCAAAAAGCAATAAGCTGATCACAATTTTCTACGATCAGGCGATCTCTGACATGTTTAGTTTCAGCACCATATTTATTATACTCCGGCGTAAATTCCAAAAGTCTGATATTGTGTTCGTTTGCATATCGGGCTGCCAATGAATCCGTTCCTGCTGCTGCCCCGCTCACAATTACCGTAATTCCCAAATAAATATCCAAAATGGATTTCAGCTTTTGATGATCGTGGAATTCTTTGCTGCCTATAACTGCTAATCTCATATATCCGGTAAAAACTTTTTTAAATTTTCATCCGTTACTTTTTGATGAGCGGATTTGATTAACTCTGCCGCATCATTATTATCAAGTTTATCAAAAACTTCCGCCTGTAAGCCCATTTCCAATTTGTCTAATTGCCTAACGAATTTGCCTTCTTCCGAAGTTTCAAATTCAAATTCTTTCCACAATCCAATCAATCGTTTACCATCAGGGAGTTTTCTTAGAATATCATCTACAGCTTCCAATTCCATCCTGCTTTTTTCCTCGTCTGTAAAATTATCTGCCGGTGTTAAATCACCGATGATACTTTCCCCCGTTTCGTGCAATAATGCGATTTCCAGCACTTTCAATTTATCGAGATGCGCAGGACAAAGCAACAAAGCCAGCATGGCAATTCCAAAAGAATGATCCGCTACCGATTCGTTTTTATCTTCAGGAACTTCACGCTGCAGTCAGCCTTGCCGATAAAGTGATTTAAGACGCAGAAAGGATTGGAAAACATTGATCACTGTTTCATCATTGTTTGGTTTAATATCATATTTCCATTTCATAGTTTTGAATCAATAAGATGTGATTTGAGAGTCAAGTAGAATAATGTGTGGGAGAAAATAAATACCGTTGCTTAATAGTTCCTGAGTGTTCAGAATAAGTTGTTGAAACAATTTACCATCTAACCATTTCGAAGGTTAAGTTAACCTTCGGAACGGTCAGTTTCTTGCGTTTAATCTTTCAGACCTTCCGAACGGTGAGATAAGATCAACCATTGCGAAGGTCTCGTTCCTCAACCATTCGCAAGGTTTGAAATCAACTTGAGTCAAGATTATTCGTAACCGTTCGGAATCCGGTAGCTACCGGAGTTCCTAAGGTTATTTCAACAGCATCATTTTCTTGGTTTTTATTGTTTTACCATCTACTTTTAATTGAAAAAAATACACTCCCGTGCCAACTTGTTTGTTGGAATCATTTGCACCATCCCAAACAACTGTGTTTATGCCTTTCTCGCAATGTGCATTAACAAGTGTTTTAACTTTTTGTCCTTTGATGTTGTAAATTTCAAGATTCACAAAATCGGAATTTTGTGTTACAAAAAACTCAATTGTTGTTGTTGGATTGAAGGGATTGGGATAATTTTGTAATTCGTAATTAGTAACTGGTAATTCGTTTTCTTCTGCTGAAACCTGAATTTCTCCATCCAGAACATAGACATCGTAGCCAGCTTCATCCTCCTGTTCTACGAAGAAGAGAAGTTCCCCATCGGATTTGAGTTTAATTGTGAAAGGTGAAATGGAAGAGTTCTGATGATGTACAATATCACCATCAATCCTGTTGCGTATTTCTAATTGATTTTCACGAAAATACATTACATAATGATCTTCATTGTTAACTGAAACACACGTGGAAGATATTATCTGATCATCTCCAATAAAACTATCCTCTTTAACCCAAAGTGAATCTACAAAATCTGAAGAGAAATTAATAAAATGCATAGATGTACCAAAATCAGTATCATATTCTTTGTAATAAACTATTAAACCAAAATCAAGGAAATTTAAATCATTATTAGTTAATATTTTAAAATGGTGAGGATAGTGCTCATATAAATCTTCTCCATACCAATTATTGTAGCTTCCATTAATATGATAAACTTCCTGAACTTGACTTTGCAACTCAGGTGTTACTAAATTAATTCGATAATGCCAGCTTTTGTATTCTTCCGGCCATACTTCTGACCATTCGTGGAAATAATAAACTCCTGTACTAATAATACAATCATAAGTATCATAAACAATTATCCTTTCTCCAGCATTCTCTATCTCTTCCAAAAAATTGATATTATTATTTGATAAGAGAAATTTATATATCATGGATTTATCGTGGTCAGTATATTCATCAACTTGAGTTGTATGTGTATATTTATGGTGTTTTGCCCCAATATAAAATATGATTTCATCTATAGGCAACATTTGATGTGTAATCGCGGAAGTATTAATTGAATAGCTGATAAAAGTATCATCGCTAGCAGATTGACCCACTCCAATAAGGTGATCTTGTTCACAAATTAATGATCCTATATTAAAATCGAAAACTTTTATACGCAGATATACTTCTTCCAGAAATACTCCTGACCTGTAAATAAAAGTGGTAAGAAGATAAGTAATATCATTATTTTTTAGGAGGTAACCTTTTTGAAAAAATTCATTTTCGCTATTTTCTTGAAAAAAAATTTCTAATATTGAACCTGTCTGAGAGTAACAGATAATCCTCCAGCAATTATTATAAATATCACTTTTGTAACTGATTACTACGTCTTCAAGCCCGTTATTATCATAATCAAACAGTTGAAGATTTGTAAGTTCATCATCAGAATCGATCTTTTCAAAGCTAAAATCAAGTTCAAAATTGACTTGAGAAAAAAGTAAAGTACTGCAAAAAACAAGGATAAGAATAAATATAAGGTTTTTCATATTAACCTCCATTGTTAACCGTTCGGAAGGTCTATGACCGTTCCGAAGGTTAAATCAGCCTTTATAAGCTATATAACCATTTGCAATGTTGAAACAACTTAAGCCAAGACAGGCTGAAGCCTGCTTAACTCAAGTTTTACAACAACTCTTCTTTTCCGTCTTTTTTCAATTTTTCAACTATTTTTTTCACGTCTTCTGATTTACTTTTTGAGGAAATTAGAAGAACATCTTTTGTTTCTATTACAACTAAATTTTTCACTCCTATAAGTGCGACTGGTTTTGAAGAACTTACATAACAGCTTCCACTATCAATATTTTGTACTTCCGCTCTAAAAACATTATTATTATTATCTTTATCAGAAATATCGTAAAGTGCTTTCCAACTGCCAACATCGCTCCAGCCGTAATCCACAGGAATTACGACTCTCTTTTCAGCCTGTTCCATAATTCCAATATCAACCGGTATTCTTGGCATTAATTTATATTCTGAAGAGATGTCGGCTAAAAGTCCATCTTCGTTCCATCTAACATTTATTTTTTCCAATATTTGTGCAACTTTAGGAAGATATTCTTTGTAGGCATCGAGAATAGTTTCGATCTTCCACATGAACATTCCGCTGTTCCAAAAGAAATTCCCGGAACTTAAAAATTGTTCAGCAGTTTTAATATCCGGTTTTTCTTTGAATTGCTTCACAAGAAAACTCTGTTCATCGATCTTCTCACCCGCTTCGATGTAGCCATAACCGGTAGCCGGATAGTCCGGTTTTATTCCAAATGTAACCAAATTATCCTTATCAGCAGAATCAGAGCCAAGTTCCAGAGAAGTCAGAAAATCATCTTTGTAAGCAATTAAATGGTCAGCCGGCAATACTATCATTTTTTCATTTTTATTGTATTTACGGGCGAGATATTGAGCACTGAGGGCAATACATGGCGCAGTGTTCATACCAAAAGGTTCTATGATTATATTCTCTTGCGGAAGACACGGCAAATGTTTACCGGTAAGCTCAACTTGAGAACTTGCTGTAACGATATAAATATCTTCAACTTTAATTTTAGGCTGAAGACGTTTAACAGTCATTTGAAGCATAGAATCTTCTGAAATAATATTCAAAAATTGTTTCGGATTAGTTCTTCTGCTTAGCGGCCAGAAACGGGTTCCAATTCCACCAGCCATAATTAGCGCAATCATAATATCCTCCAAAGAATAATATAATCTTAATTTCTTATTTTAGTTTATTTATTACTTCGCGTGTCGATAATGCTTGTGTCATCCGGTAAAGTCAATTCAAAAATTTTATCGGGTAATGTCTTATTAATCTGAATACCAGAGAATTTATAGATAACAAAGTTCTCGCTTTTATCTATAATATTAAATTCCGTAACCATTTTATTTGAGATAGTAATAAATATTTTCTCTTCTCCCGGTGTTTGCAACCGGATCTTGATCGTATCTCCAAATTGCTCAACAAGTTCTTTTTCAGACACATCCCAATAATGAGAGATGAGTTTATCGGGTTTAAGTTCTATTTCAACTTTATCAGAAATGATCGCTTGCTTTGCAACCGGATCATACATTGTCATAAAATTTTCATTCATTAGAAGTTTCTGTCCTACCGGCTGGGAATATTCCATGAGCAGATTTTTTTTATTATAATATAGTTTACCTGTAGAACTTTTATAAACATCTATCTCTGCCCAGTAATTTTCCTGTACGTAAGAAGCTTCATAAGTATAAACAGTAGAATAAGTTAGAAGCATTTCTTCGTATATTTGTTCCAATACTTGATCATTTGCAAATAACAAGGTTGGAAGCAAAAGAAAGAGTAAAATTTTATTCAGGTAAGTAGCCATAGATCTTCAAATCCTCCTCTGTAGCAAAAACTTCTCTTGATTTACTTCCTACATGCGGACCTACAATACCGGCTTTTTCCAGCATATCGATAAGTCTTCCGGCACGAGCATAACCTATCTTGAAATGTCTTTGCAGCATTGAAACAGATGCAGATCCGGCGAAAACGATTGCTGCCGCTGCATCCGGGAAAAGTTCATCATCATAATCAAAGCTTCCCTTGAATATTTCTTCATCATTTATAATATTTATTTGTTTTTCCGGTTTAGGCTGAGTAAGAAGATATTTTACAATATCGAGAATTTCTGAGGGTTCAATATATGCTCCATGAATTCTCTGTAATCCGCCAATACCTGTTGAGATGTAAAGGCTGTCACCATTCCCCAACAGTTTATCAGCTCCATTAGCATCAAGAATAACTCTGGAATCAATTTTAGTTGGAACTTTAAATGCAATTCGGGATGGAATATTCGCCTTAATAATTCCTGTGAGAACTTGTGTTGAAGGACGCTGTGTAGCAAGGATAAGATGAATTCCAATTGCTCGTGCCATTTGAGCAAGTCTTGTGATCAGCCTTTCCACATCTTTACCAACCGTCATTATCAGATCTGCAAGTTCGTCAACAATGATAACAATAAACGGAAGATGTTTGTCTATAATTTCAGATTCATCCATTTTCGTATTCTTTTTGAGTAATTCATCAATATGTTTATTATATGAAACAATATTTTTTACTTTATATTTCTGCAGAAGTTCATAGCGGCTTTCCATTTCTGTAATAGCCCACTGTAAAACCTTTAGCGCATCTTCGTTATCGGTTACCACATTCTGGATCAAATGGGGAATTCCTTCATAAATAGAAAGCTCGATCCTTTTTGGGTCGATCAAAATAAACCGAATCTCTTCGGGTGTCATTCGGAATATAATACTGTTTATAATTGTATTTATGCACACACTTTTCCCTGTTCCGGTTGCACCTGCAATAAGCAGGTGAGGCATTTTAACAAGATCGGCTATTACGGGATATCCGGCAATATCTTTTCCAAGTGCGATTGCAATATCTCCTTTAAAAGATTTCATTTCATCAGATTCAAGAATATCTTTTAAATATATCGTTTCTCGGTTGTTATTTGGGATTTCAATACCTACCAGTCCGCGACCGGGAATTGGAGCCTGAATACGAATGCTTCTTGCTTTGATAGCAAGAGCCAGATCATCGGCAAGAGCATGAAATTTACTAACTTTAACGCCCGGGGCAGGTTCAATTTCATATTGTGTAATTATAGGTCCTATATTTACATTTTTTACTTCTGCATTAACTCCAAATTCAGAAAGCTTATCAATAAGGATCTCGCTAATGTTATTGATATTATTTTGAATTTCTTCTTTATCTTTTTCAGATGATTGCACACCTGAAAGAAAACGAATAGCATCAGGAACCATGTATTGTTTAGGTGTATCGCTGACTTCATCTTTATTTTGAGTTAATTTTTGTGGAAGGATCACAGGTTTTTTAAATTCTTCTTGTTTCTCTTTCTTAGAAGCATGGTCAGTGATCTTCGGTGTTTTTCTCTTTTTTGTTTTTTTAGATTTTTCCAATTTTTTAACCTTCTCTTTCTTAGGTTTTTTAGAGAAGATCATTGAGAATATTGCCTTGATCCCGCTGAATATCTTAACTGCTATAAAAACAAAGAATTTTTGAATATTTTCCATGTCGAATATGAAGATAAGCGAAATCAATACAACAGCTACAGAAATAATTCCGGTTCCAATAGGATTAAAAATATCTTCAAGAAATTCATGAAAACCACTTGGAATAATTCCAGCAGTATTCTTTTTTTCTGAAATTATTACAAATGAACCAATATTTGCAAAGAAGGCAAAAATAATAAAACTGATTACTCGTAAATATGGATGTCTTTCTTTTTTAAGAAAGATCATAAAGAACCCCAAAAACAAGCTACCAATAAGTAATGAGATGCTAAAAAACTTACCGAATATTGTAGAAAACCAGAAGGCAAAAAAAGCGCCAAAAGGTCCGATTGGGTTTAATACTGCTGGAAAATCTAATTTGATGAACTTGAAAATATTCAGATTAGCAGCTTCCATTTTTTTGTAATCATCTATTATCTCTTGGAGCGAACCTGAAAGAGCTACCAGAAACAATACTGAAAATAATAATATAATTATTCCAAAAAATATTTGTAAGAATTTTTTCTTTCCTTCTTTATCCATTTTTACCTCGCTAAACACTGAACCGAATATTCAATATGTCTCCATCTTGAACAATATATTTTTTTCCTTCAAGCCTGAACAATCCCTTTTCTCTCACAATTTTTTCGCTGCCGCATTGTATTAGATCGTTGTATGAAAAGCATTCAGCCCGAATAAAGCCTCGTGCCAGATCAGAATGTATCTTTCCAGCAGCTTCAACCGCATCATCACCTTTTGTTATTGTCCATGCTCTAACTTCATCCTCGCCTACCGTAAAGAAACTGCAATAACCAAGAAGTTCATAAGAAAATTTTGTAAGCCTGTCTCTTGCAGATTCGTTAATATTCATATCCTGCATAAATTCAACAGCTTCTTCTACTTCTAATTTATTCAATTCCATTTCAAATGTTCCGGCAAATTCAATTACCTTATATTTTTTTTGTAATTCACTGATTACAGAATCATTATTTCCAAAGTTATCTTCGTCAGAATTAAAGATTATCATTAAAGGTTTTTGGGTAATAAATTGGAATCCACGCACAGCTTTTTCTTCATCGCCGGCAAGGTTGAGAGTGCGAATAGGATTTGAATCTTCAAGATGCTCGATGATCTTATGTAATGCTTTCTCTTCTATCTGCAATGATGCTTCTTTGATTCCTCTTTTTTTGCTCAATTCAACTTTTTCCAATCTCTTTTCTGCAATTATCAAATCTGATATCAGCATATCAGATTCTATCGAATCCACATTGGATACGGCATCCGGCATATCTCCTGAAGTGGGATCATCAAAATTACGAACGACTAAAGCCAATGCATCAGCAGTTTTAACTAATCCCATTCCCGAGCCACTAAACGCATCATTTTTATCCTTATTACCGGTAAGCCCGACAAAATCGATATATTCAATTGTTGCATAAATCGTTTTTTTAGGGTTATACATTTCCGATAGTTTTTCCACTCTTTCATCCTCAACCTGAACAATTCCATGATTGGGTTCTATTTTCTGAGTGGAATAGGAAGTCACTTCAACTTCCAATCCTGTAAGTGTATTAAAGATAGTTGTTTTCCCCGAGTTTTGTAATCCAATTAATCCGATTTTCATTTTATTTCCTTTTAGTATTTGTTTTGCTTATAACTAACAGAGATGTAACCTCGGAAGGTTTGAGCATTCGCCACATACCTACCGGCAGTTTATTTAATTTCACGTTTCCAATCTGCAAACGTTTGAGTTCCAATACTTCGGATCCTACACTTTTAAGCATATAACGAATTTGTCTTTTTCTTCCTTCGAAGATAGTGATCTTAAGGGTTGTTGTATTATTTTTCACATTATTCACAAAGACAATGGCGGGTTTAGTTTTTTTCCCGTTTATCACAATTCCCTTTCTGAGCTTATCTACATCCTCATCAGAGATATTACCCTTTATTTTAACTTTATATACTTTTTGTAATTTATACTTCGGATGAATTATTTTTTCTGCAAAATCGCCGTCATTAGTAAGAAGCAGAAGTCCTTCGGACATATAATCTAATCTTCCAATATAAAATAAATTAGTTCCAAAATCAGGCAGAAGATCGTAGATAAGTTTTCTATCGAAATCATCTTTTTTTGAAACCAGGTATTTCTTAGGTTTATTCAGCATTAAATAGATCTTTTCTGATTTAGGAATAATTTTCTTTCCTTCATATTTAATAACATCGATATTCGGATCAATCTGCACTGAAAGGTTAAATTCAACTTTATCATTAATTGATATTTTACCATCTAATATCAGCTTTTCTACTGATCTTCGAGATCCCAGATTACATTGAGCTAAATATTTATTAATTCTTACCATTCTTCTAACGTATTTTTCATTATTGTATCAAAAAGTTTATTTGTGATCTCTTCTTGAGCTTCTTCTTCACTGGCAAATTGACTGTTTTCATCTGAAAGCGAATATCTTTCCGAGAGCATTAGAGAGTTATTCTCCCAAAGAACCTGATTTTTCTTAAGATCGGTAAAAACCACATTAAATAATATCCTGACTTCATATTCATCAACCGAAGATCCTGAATAGGTTGCGATCTTATTTGAATAATCCATAATGGTGCACTCTATCTGGCAATCAGGCGACAAACCAACTAATTTAAGCCGTCCATCAGATTCATAGGCATTCACCAAAGAATTAAAAACCATGTCTCTTAGATTATAATTACTGGTTTGATTTTCGACCGGGAAAATAAGGACAGTTTTAAGATGCGGGTAGCCAGTGGTATAGACTGAATAACTACAACCCGTGATCAACAATACAAATAATAACATTTTTATTAATTTCATAAATTTAGCAATCTTTCATTAGATTATCTGTCAAGAAAATACTCTCTAATACTTGACAGAATAAATTAACAACAAGATAAGACATTAAAATTAAATTAAATACATTGGAGGCATAAATGGTGAAAGAGTATCTAACGTTGCGACAGGCTGCAACATACTTAAAGGTTACAGATTCGGTCATTAAGGAAATGACAAAAAGCAAAGTTTTCAAAGCAAAAAAAGTCGGTAATACTTATAAGGTAGGTAAAGCGGAAGTAGATGAATGGTTAGCGAATCTCAATGAAAGAGAAGTTGAACATTTAGCACTTAAAAGATCTGTGTGTAAATTTTCAGATTATCTTAAACCAAAGAATGTATATTTAGATTTTGCGGCGGATAACAAATATGAAGCAATTGGCGAGATGTCAAAGAAGGCAAAGGATCTAAAAATTGTTCGTGACCATCGGTGGCTTTATCAGGTAGTAGTTGCAAGAGAAGAACTGGTTTCTACTGCTATTGGCAAGGGAGTAGCATTATTGCATCCGAGACATTTTCATCCTTCAAAAGTGAAGAAGCCCAGTATTATTTTTGGACGTTCTGCCGAAGGCATCGAGTTTGACGCAATAGATAACAAATCTGTAAATTTATTTTTCATGCTGCTGCTGCACGATGATATTCAACACCTGTTCTCAATATCTTATATTTCGAAATTATTAATGAGCGAAAGCATTTTAAATACATTAAGTAATGCGAAAACCAGCGAGGAAATAGTTAAAGTTTTAACAAAGAGTGTATTGAAATAGATTTGTGGTTTCACGTGAAACATTAATTCATATTATCAAATTCTCTGATCCATCTAAGAGTTTGATAATATTTATTTGATGCATTCCAAAGAATATAACCATCAGAATTGGAATCCATAACCGCTTGGATTTGCGCAGTAATATAATCATATCCATAGTTCACTTTCCATGTATTAGATTGAATATAAGGAATTACTCTACATTTACCATTTATGTATTTTTTAGCTAAGGCGCTTCCTTTATAGACGATATAATAAGGCTCGTTATGCAAGTTCTCTCTAAATCCAAAGTCATCAGCAAAATGTGATGAATAGATCATTGGATGAATTGCATCAAGATTTTTTGTCATCTTTTGTATATCTTGTCCGGTCGCACTAATGTCCACATTTCTTTGCCATGATACAATAGCAAAAATATCAGCAGTTAATGTAACATTATATTTATCACAAATCTCTTTTGCACCTGAAACAAAATTCTCAATAATATCTTCTTTTTGCCTGAAAATATATGTTGAATCATTTTTTACTTTTAAAGAATCTTCTTTTTGGAAGGCAAAAATTGCTTCGGAAATTTTTCCCTGTGTCGGAAATCTTACATAATCCATCTGGATTTCATCAATACCTTTTTGGGCAACAATTTCAATAATATCCAGCAATGTACTTTGAACTTGAGGATTTGATGAATCTAACCAAGAAGCTTTTTTCCTTCTGCTTTCCTGCCAAACCCCACCATTAATACTATTTGGCCGTAACGTCGAATCTCGTTGAGCAGTCATTTGATCATGAAACATCACCAATCTGGCAACGGCTCTCATATCTCGTTCGTGAGCCGCATTAATCACCCTATCTATATTAACTATCGGTTTTATATTTTCACTTCTTAAAAAGCCTTTTTGGGACATTTTAAAGAATATATGCCCATTCATGTTCTTTAGGTCGAAAACCAGGGTGTTTATCCCGGCAGCTTCAGCACTATCTAATATTGTGTAAAATTTCGGGGTGTTAATAGTATATGCCGTCAAATATATACCTTTTGTAAACTTTTTATATTTTATTTTTTTTTTGATATTTTGTTTTGGTTGTTTTATTTTAATTTTTTGTTTTTCTGGTCGAACTACTTTTTTCAACGTATCAGTTTTTATTATTTTTGGTTCTATCTCATTTTTAATTTCATTGTCTTTTTTCTCCACACAAGAAATTGTAATTGCAAGTAAAAAAAATAAGAAGTATTTGATCTTCATTTTTTTAATCCTAATACCTTTTATTATTTATTTTGAATTCAATTCCAACCGGACCAGAGCTTTTTTCAATGAAGCCTCAGCACGCCTGAAATTTATATTTTCCTCTGAACTCTTCAGTCGTTTTTCCGCACGTTCTTTAGATGCTTTTGCTCGTGCGGCATCTATTTCATCTTTTTTCTCAATAGTATCACAGACTATTTTAACAATATTATTTTCTACCGTAACAAACCCATCATGAATTGCATACTCTTCACTTTTATCATTTTGGAAAAGCTGAAGAACACCGGTCCTGATCTTTGTAATAAACGGTGTGTGATCAAAATATATTCCAAAATCACCATCCACACCGGGAACTATAATATGATCATATTCTCCATCTATCCGGATCTGAGTTGGTTGAATAACCGTAATATGAATTTTACTCATACGTTACATTACTTCCCTTTCTTCAAATCGTGCATTTTTTTTTCAGCAGAATCTATATTCCCAACGTAAAGGAATGCTTGCTCCGGCCATGAATCACACTCACCATCAAGAATTGCTTTAAAGCCGGAAATCGTTTCTTTGAGCGGCACATAAACTCCGGAAGTATTAATGAACTGTTCTGCCACAAAGAATGGCTGAGAGAAGAATCTCTCTAATTTTCGTGCTCTGTTAACAACTATTTTATCTTCTTCGGAAAGCTCGTCCATTCCAAGAATTGCGATAATATCTTGAAGATCTTTATATTTTTGGATCACACGCTGTGTTTCACGTGCAATCTTGTAATGTTCTTCACCAATAATTTTTGGGTCTAAAATACGGCTGGTTGAATCAAGTGGATCAACAGCAGGATAAATACCAAGTTCTACAATTCTCCTGGAGAGCACAGTTGTTGCATCAAGGTGTGCAAATGTTGTAGCTGGAGCTGGATCTGTTAAGTCGTCCGCCGGAACATACACAGCCTGAATTGAGGTAATTGAACCGTCTTTCGTAGAAGTAATTCTCTCTTGCAGGTTACCCATTTCAGTTGCCAAAGTAGGTTGATAGCCAACCGCCGACGGCATCCTGCCCAAGAGAGCAGAAACTTCTGATCCTGCCTGTGTGAAACGAAATATATTATCAATGAACAATAACACATCTTTTTTTATTACATCTCTAAAATATTCTGCTATGCTAAGTCCGGTAAGTCCAACTCTCTGGCGTGCACCCGGTGGTTCGTTCATTTGTCCGAATACTAAAGCTGTATTATTTATAACACCCGATTCTTTCATTTCTAACCAGAGGTCATTTCCTTCTCTTGTTCTTTCGCCCACACCGGAAAATACAGAAAAACCACCATGTTCGATTGCAATATTCCTGATAAGCTCCTGTATCAATACTGTTTTTCCAACACCTGCGCCGCCAAACAGTCCGATCTTTCCGCCTTTAGAATAAGGTTCAATTAGGTCGATCACTTTGATTCCGGTCTCAAGAATTTCTTCTTCTGTTGAAAGGTTTTCAAATAAAGGAGCCTGGCGGTGAATTGAATATTTTTCCTCAGATTTAATTGGTCCGCCACCATCAATTGGTTCTCCAACTACATTGATCATTCTACCCAGAACTTCTTCACCAACCGGAACAGTTATTGGTTCAGTTGTATCTATAACTTTTGTATTTCTAACCAAGCCGTCCGTTGAATCCATTGCTACAGTTCGTACCTTATTTTCACCAAGATGCATTTGAACTTCCAAGACAAGATCCGCTCCGTCTTTTCGCTTGATCTTAAGCGCATTATTAATTGCCGGCAAATGACCTTCGGGGAATTTTACATCTACTGTGGGTCCGATAACCTGTATTACTTTTCCTTCTACCATAAATACCTCTTTTATACTCTGATAACTTTTTTTATATTATTGCTGGATAGCTTCTGCTCCGGATGCTATCTCAATTATTTCTGTTGTAATAGCCGCCTGCCTTGCCCTATTGTAATGAAGAACAAGTTTATCGATAAGTTCGGCAGCATTTTCAGTTGCAGAATCCATAGCGGTCATTCTGGCACCCTGTTCAGCGGCAGAGGATTCCAACATTATTCTCCAAATATCAACATGAATATATTTTTTTCCAAGTTCATAAATTATTGTCTCTTCATCAGGCTCATAAACATAATCCAGTTTGGAAATTTCATCGGATTCAATGGGAACGATAGGCAGGAGTTGTTTTACAATAATATCCTGCTGGATGGCAGATTTGAATTCATTATAAATAACATCGATCTTATCGTAATTTTCATCTAAAAACAAACTTAATATCTTTTCTGCTACTTCTGTAGAAATACTAAAATCCATCTCGTTGAAAAGATTGATATAATTTTCGGTTACATTTGTAGAATGTTTTCTGAAGTAATCATACCCTTTTTTCCCAATACAGATCAAATCGGCATCAGGGTTTTTCTCAAGATGTATAATTGCTTTTTTTATTATGTGCGTATTAAAAGAACCGCAAAGACCTCTATCGGAAGTTACAACTATATAAACTGTTTTTCCTTTGCCTGTTACTTCGGCTAACAAGGGATGATCTGTTGAAATATTTTTATTCTTCAGTGTTCGAAGCATATTGTTTACATGGTCTGCATAAGGTCTTGCATTAATGATATTATCTTGAGTTTTCCGCAACTTGGAAGCAGCTACCATTTTCATGGCATTTGTGATCTGCTTCGTGCTCTTAATACTTTCAATTCGTGTTTTAATTTCCCTTAAATTAGCCATAATTTCCTAAAATTTTGATAATACTTTTTCACAAATTTTGCGCATTGCATCTTTTATTTCGTCGTTCAGCTTTTCTTTTATCATGCTCTCTATAAATTCTTTATATTCGGAATCAAGTGTTGAATAAAGTTCTTCTTCAACTTTCTGCACATTTTCCACTTCAATTTCATCAAGGTAGCCTTCATTTGCCATAAATATAATGAACGTTTGTTTTGCTACAGAAAGTGGTGAATACTGTGCTTGCTTCAGAATTTCGATCAATCGTTTACCTCGTGTAAGTTGCGCTTGAGTTGCTTTATCGAGGTCTGAACCAAATTTCGCAAAAGCTTCAAGTTCAGTGTATTGAGCTAATGTAACACGAAGTTGTCCCGAAACACTTTTCATCGATTTCCGCTGTGCACTTCCTCCCACACGCGAAACCGAAAGTCCGGCATTAATAGCAGGACGGATACCGGAGTAAAACAAGCGGCTGTTCAGGAATATCTGCCCATCGGTAATTGAAATAACGTTCGTAGGAATATATGCCGTAAGGTCATCTGCCTGTGTTTCTATAATTGGAAGAGCAGTAAGTGAACCGCCACCAAGCTCATCATTAAGTTTAGAAGCTCTTTCTAAAAGACGTGAATGAAGATAAAAGACATCTCCGGGATATGCTTCACGTCCGGGAGGTCTTCTAAGAAGTAATGAAAGTTCTCTGTAAGATACTGCATGTTTAGAAAGATCATCATAAATTATAAGTGCGTGTTTCCCGTTATCGCGGAAATATTCTCCCATTGTGCAACCTGCATATGGTGAGAGATACTGCAAAGAAGCTGATTCGGCAGCAGAGGCAACAACTATGATAGTATATTTCATGGCTCCGCTTGCCTCAAGTATATTTACAATTTTTGCTACAGATGATTTTTTCTGCCCGATAGCTACATAAACACAAATCACATCGGTATCTTTCTGATTTAAGATAGTATCAATGGCGATTGCTGTTTTACCTGTTTGACGATCGCCAATGATCAATTCACGTTGACCTCTACCGATTGGGATCATTGAGTCAATGGCTTTGAGACCTGTTTGAAGTGGTTCTTTCACTGGCTGCCTTTCTATAACACCAAGTGCCTTTCTCTCTACCGGCTGATAAGCTTTTGCCTTGATCTCACCTTTGCCGTCCAGGGGTTCTCCAAGCGCATTCACAACACGTCCCAACATTGCCTCACCAACCGGAACCTGCAAGATCTTCTTGGTTCTTTTTGCTATATCACCTTCTTTTATCTTTTGCGCTTCACCAAAAATAATACATCCGACATTATCTTCTTCCAGGTTTAATGCCATTCCCATAACATCACCGGGAAATTCGATCATCTCACCAGCCATTACATTGTCCATTCCGTAAATACGGGCAATGCCGTCTCCCACCTGAACAACTTTTCCGGTTTCGGAAATATCAATATCAAATTTTAATCCTTTGATCTTATCTCTAAGAATCGAACTTATTTCATCTGGTTGTATTTTCATACCGACCTCATTTCTTTTTTTTTGACTTAACTTTTAACAGTTTTACTAAATTATTTTTTATTGATCCGTCAATTAACAGGGAATCCGTAGTTGCTACAAATCCGCCCAAAATTTCAGGATCGATCTTTGTTTCTAAAATAATATCTTTTCCAAGAATATCTTTTAATTTTGCAGATATGGAATCAAGCACGGTTTCGGGTAAATTATGAGCAATGGTTAATTCAACTTTGATCTGGTTCTTTTTATCTAAGATCATATTTTCCATATCCTGCAGAATATCAGCGATAATGTTGAATCTATGTTTTTTAATAAGAATACCGAATAAATTTTTCCACATATTTGTGTTCTTAAGATTCTGTGTCATATCCAATGCTATTTTCATACGTTTATTCATTGGAAATAAATATGAATTAACAGCATTCACAAGTTCCGGTTCGGCTTTTATTGAGCTGTTCATTATATGAATATCAGCTAATATTGAATTGATCTCTTTATCATCGAGTTCATAAATAATAGCATGAGAATATCGTTGAGCAGCGAGAATATCTTTCACTTATTTTCCCTTTCAGAGACGATTTTTTTTATCAGTTCTTTATCTTTTTTCTCATCGAGTTTTTCTGAGAGGAATTTAGAAGAAAGTTCGGCAACCATTTCTGCCAGTTCATCTTCAATTTTTTCCATAACTTTTACTTTCTCGGTTTCGAGTTGTTCTTCCGTATCCTGTAATATCCGTTTTTCCTGTTCTTTTGCATTCTTCATGATCTCTCTGGCTTTGCCTTCAGCATCACCGGCAGCAGCACTTTTCATCTTCCTGATATCTTCTGCAGATTGTTTTAACTCGGTGCTTTTTTCTTTGACAAGCTTCTCAGCTTTTACACGAGATGACTTTGCCTCATCAAGATCAGAAGCTATTTTTTGCTGCCTCTCACTTAAGAATTTTTTAATCGGCTTATACAGGATCTTATTCAGAACGATCAGTAAAAGTACGAAATTCAGGATCACGATAATGAGAGAATAATCTATACTAATCATAAGATCTCCAAATTAAATATTTCGCTGTTGGAAGTTAAAACCTCCAACCGGCGTTCAATGTTCAGTTCTTTCCTTAAGTTGAGAATATCAACAGAAGAGCTATAACTAATGAATAAATACCTGTTGACTCGGACACAGCCTGACCAACAAGCATTGTACGTGTGATAAGACTTGCGTTTTCCGGTGAACGCGCGATTCCCTCACAAGCTTTTCCTGCAACAAATCCTTCACCGATTCCGGGTCCTAAAGCACCCATTCCCATACACATTCCTGCACCTAAAAGCGCAGCAGCTTTCACGATTCCTTGTGCTAATGTTAATTCCATTTTTCCTCCAATATCCTCATATCAAATTATTTATACTGCAAAGATCAGCAGAAAAGCAATTACCAGCGAATATATAGCTGTCGATTCCGATACTGCTGCTCCCAAAAACATCGTTCTCATTATCATTGATCTTTCTTTTGGAAATCTCCCCATCATATCATTTGCCTTACCGGCAACATAGCCAATGCCCGCTCCGGGTCCTATCGTTCCAAGCCCGATTGCCATTCCGGCACCGATCAATGAAATTGATTTTAATAAAATCTTACCGACATTAAGACCTGCTGGTTGATTTGGAACAGAATACAAAAGCAGCAGTGAAACAACCAGTGCAAATATTGCAGAAGTTTGCGATAGTGCCTGACCAATGAGCATATTTCCCATTATCGCATTACCATGTTTGGGCATTCTTGCTACAGATTTGCATGCTTCTCCGCCGGAATATCCGGCTCCCAGAGATGGACCCAATGCACCGATTCCCATAGCGAGCCCTGCAGAAAGTAAAGCCGCTGCCCTGAACCAACCGCCTTCAGTAATATCAAAGCCGCCATATATCAGCAGCATGGAAATTACTAATGCAAAGATCCCTGCAGTTTGCGCTGCTGCCTGCCCAATAAGCATAGTTCTGAATAATTGATCATTAGCTTTGGGTTGCTTCATTATGCCGATAGCACCCTCTCCGGCAATTATTCCCGATCCAATACCTGTAGTAATAGCACCGAGACCCACACTTATTCCTGCTCCCAAATATGCTGCGATCCTAATATATTCTACAGATAAAATCATTTTCTACTCCGAGATCTCAACGCCAATATAAGTAAGTGCCAGCATTGTGAAAACAAACGCCTGTATAGTTCCAACGAACATTCCAAAGAAAAGATTTAAACCAACCGGAAAAACTACGTAGCTAACGAGAGAAGAAACAACGAGAATAATTATCGCTCCACCCAAAATATTTCCGAATAAACGAAAAGAAATTGAAACAACTTTAGAAAGTTCGCCAATAATATCCAAAAGGAAAAGAGGATTTTTTACAGGATTTACATAATTTTGTAAATGACCCCAGACACCTTTTACTTTAATGGCAGTTATATGAACTATTGCTACTGCGAAAAGTCCAAGTCCAAGCGGAACATTAAGATTTCTGGTTGGTTCCATAAACCCGGGAATCGGGATCATTCCAACCATATTGCAGACCCAGATGAATAAAAAAAGCGTTACGATATAAGGTGTAAAATGAATTCTCTCTTTACCGAGTGTTTCTACAACAAATTGTTCTAAGGTAGAATATATCATTTCAAATAATATCTGAGGTTGAGAAGGTCTTTTCAAAAGTTGTTTTTTTATCAGGAATGCAATTAACAAGAGCAGAATATCTACAATAAGCAGCATACGCAAAAGTTGAAATGTTCCCATTGCACTTGCTTCACCAAATGCACTTTTAAAGAATTCATATGTTTTATTGCTACCGTAAATCTCTGGTGTTTCGCCGGTTTGACGATAATATTCATCGATCTGGAATTCTTCTGTTATTTTTTCTTGTAGGTTATAATGACTTTGAATATTTCTAAAGACAATTTTTCCACCATCAAATCCAATTTGAAGTTCTTTATTAAATCCATTTGAAACAAAAACTAATGCTGTTTCAATGAGAATAAATAAAATAAAAATCTTTAAAATTGGACTTTTCTTTCTCGCCATTCTATCCTCTAAAATATTTATTATCTCTCAAATTCCTTACAATCTCAACTATATAGATCACAATTTGTGCAGAGAGAAGACCTATACCAAAAATTATAATATTCGGCTTTATCAAAAAGAATATTGCAAGTGCAAATATCATTAATGCGGCATATCTTATTAGTGAGCCTTTAGCTGCACTTACACGTGATTTCGTTGGCAAAAGTCCGATTCTTTTCTTCAAATTATGAGCTAACCATAAAAAATTTCCTGCACTGCCTATCGTGCCCATGATCCAGCTTATAGACTGTTCAAAAAACCACGGTAAGGACAAGATCGCGGGTATGTTTGTCAAGAGAATAATCATCAAAATTTTTTTAATGTATTTATTATTATCTTCCATACTTTTTATCATCTTTTTCTAAAATTTTTTTTAATAATTTATATGCTGCAAAAACTCCAGCAACTGCACCAATTAGAACTCCAACCAATATTAATATTCCATCTGTTTGGAATTTTTTTTCCAGATACAATGCCCCAACTAAAAATATAAGGATCGAGCTGATTACGGTAAGTCCTAACTGTGTTACCAGACTTATATATTTCAATAATTCACTATTCAGTTGGTTCTTTCTTTTCCACATTTTCTGTTATTATCGGCTTTCTTATTGTTTTAGAATCCGAAGTCATTGAACTGTTTCCGTTAAATACCGCACCGGTATGAATCTTTAGGATTTTCGCAACAATATCGCCATTCATTCTGGCACTTCTATCTAATTCGATAGCATCTTTACAGATCACGTTTCCTATTACTTTACCGGAGATAAGACATTCATCTGCCTTAATATTCGCTTTGGCAACACCGGAAGATCCAATAGTTACAAATCCGTCAGATTCAATTGTGCCCTCTACCTCGCCATCTACTCTAATACCGCCTTGAACATAAATCGTTCCCTTTATTTTACTTCCTTTTCCAATAATGGTTGAAAGTTCGACTTTTCTATTCTTGTTCATATCTTATCCTCCTATTTTTTAATCTCGGCGTAATTCAGTGAAATGAAGCCGGATCATTTCAATAACATTACTTTTTTTTGCAATTAATCTGGTTAACGAGATTGCCAAAATTATCATCTCTAATTTCATCATCACCAATTAAACATACCCATGTATGATCATCATGCCAATCGCCATGATCGAATGTCCAAATTGTTAAGAAATCGTCTTCCTGAAGCTGTGGTATATTTTCTTGTGGATTTCCGTAAGCTAATCCTTCCAAAACCATTACAACATTTGCTAAATCTGCTTGGTAGTCGGTCAGTGAACCTAATGTGTCAGGAATGACATATCTTAAACCTTCAAGGATATAATCTCCTTCAAAATCATTTCCATCAGCAAAAAGAACAAAAATATTATCATTTTCATATCCTTTTTCAATCAACATTTCC
Source organism: Candidatus Cloacimonadota bacterium (assembly GCA_030600585.1). Taxonomy (GTDB): domain Bacteria; phylum Cloacimonadota; class Cloacimonadia; order Cloacimonadales; family TCS61; genus Tenebribacter. Next base: position 62,579 of record JAUVLU010000007.1, read on the forward strand.
CACATTAAAAAAGTATCATGCCAGAATTCTTCCATCGGGTCATCTCTATCACGCTCATTTGCAATTGCCCAACTTCCTTCAAAATCACCGCGTTCATCCGCATAATCACCGGTAATTAAAACCGCATACTTTTCCGCTCCGAAAAGGATACTGTTTATTAAAATAAGCCCGATTAAAATCATTACTTTTTTACTCATCATTTCCTCCTTTTGAGTTTGTAAAAGTTGACTTCTTTGATCTTTTTGTAAATTTGATTTTAGAGGATTTGTAGAGTCAGTAGAGTCGATACCGCTTTGCCGGCTCTCTTTTCCTCTCATTTTTCATTTATTACAACGCAATGTTGAATAATTATCCGTAATCGATTTTCATCATCATCGTCATCTCCTCTAAAAAAAAGTTATTTCACTAAAATAAGTGATTTTGTTTTTACGCGATTATCTACTTGCAAACGATAATAATAAACACCACTAGAAACAGATTTTTTGTTATTGTCAGTTCCATCCCATATTACTGAATAATCACCTTTTTGTTTATGTTCATTAACAAGTAGTTTTACTAATTGCCCTTTAATATTTAGAATTTTAAGTGTTGTTGAACCACCTTTATTTAGTGAGTAATTTATTTGAGTTTCGGGATTGAAAGGATTGGGATAATTCTGTGATAAAGTTATAGAATGAAAACTACTTATAGTATGTTCTTCTATTGAATTTATTAATAAATCTTTTTTCATAAAATAAATATTAACTCTACCAATGCTATATTTTAAATAGACAAGATAAAGCATTTGATTTCTATAAATTAATCTAGGTTTACCTACGAAATTGGTTTCACACTCATCAATAATCTCACCTTCAGGATTTCCATTTTGAAAAAAATAATATACTAATTTCCAACCGTTTTCTGTTTTCTCTCTTTCCACAATATGTTTATTATCGTTGTCATCAATTACTAAAACTTGTTCATAAGGATCTTCCACCAGAATTTCCGGTTCAGAGAAGGAAGTTCCATTAAAATAAGAATACATAGTCCCATCATTAGGTGGTATCAAATCATTTGTATATTCCCGCCAAACCAGATGAGGATATTCATTATTGTCCAAATTTACATCTTTGCCAGACCAACATGTCCTTATCCCTAAAATTATCGGTTCTTCCCAAATATCTGACGCATAATCATATTTTATATATGAGGTTCTTGAGCCAATATCTTCAGGATGATGATCAATTATGCAATGAAGATTATTGTTATTATCGCTAACACATTCTACCAAACAATATTGATCACTATTATTTTCATAAGGACAAATAATGTCACTCCATTCATCATTTTCCAAAAAACGATAGTAAATTTCACCTTCGGGACCTCCCCAATGCCAGAAAACATAAACTCTATCATTATTATCAATAACCACATCACTCATTCCCACACCTAAATAATTTCCACTTATACTGTATGGTTCACTCCAGCTTAATCCGTCAAATTTCATAAAATATATTTGAGAATTACCTACATTATAAAGATAGGCTACATAAAGATTATTTTGTGAATCTGAAACAATATGAGGTAAGGCCATCCACATCTCATCATTTTGAGAAATGTTTTGTGGTTCACTCCAGGTTTCACCATCATCTTCCGATTTTGAGTAATATATTCTGTGAAAATTAGTTTCCATATTATGACTCCAAACACAATGAAAAAATCCATCGTTATCTTTAATGAATTCAGGATTTTCATCACTTCCTATCATGTTTGAAATATTTACAGGTTGGCTCCATTCCTGTGCGGAGAGGGTTGAAAATATTGAAAACAATAAAATTAATATTGCCTGTTTCATTTTTGCTCCCTCCTACTTTTTTACATCAATATATTCTTCCGGATCAACATTTATTCCATCTTTCATTATCTCATAATGCAGATGCGGAGCAGAACTATTTCCGGTATTCCCGACAAGTGCGATAGTTTCTCCTTTTTCCACAGTATCTTTGCTCTCGAAAAATGTAGCTGCAAGATGCGCATAAAGCGTAGCATATTCATTAAAATGGTCTATTAACATTACATTCCCATAATTTTCATCATAATATACAGAGAGTACTTCTCCCGCTGCAACAGCTATTACTTCCGAACCGATGGCGGCGGCAAAATCCAATGCCGGATGCTTTTCAGAAAACCGCTGACTTATCGCAAAATCACCCTTTACAGGAATAATGTCCGGCACAAATCTACGCTTTTCATCATATTGGATAACATTCTCTGAATCTCCATTAACATTTTTATATTGTTCTTCCATGTAAGTATCCATCAAAGCTTGGATCTTCTCTTCGCTTGTTTGGGAAGATGAAACAAGATTGCGGTCTTCTGTTATTTTTTTATTTAACTGCTTTATATATTTTGCCGAAACATCGAGTTCTAATTGCTGTTGAACAACCAGCTTTTTCAGCTTTGTGTTTTCTACATAGAACCAGACTGTGATAAGTAAAACGATTATCAATAATATTGGAATTATAAATTTCATTTTTCCAGTTTTTCCAATAATTTATTCAATTCATTTTGAGAGGCGTAATAAAAGCTGACTTTCCCTTTATAATTATTATCGGAAATCTTAACCTTGGAATTGAATTTATGTTTCAGTTTTTTTTCAAATTCTTTTAGTTCGGGAATTTCAATAATTTCTTTCTTCTTTTTGGAAATTAAAACCGACCCTGTTTCTTTTATGCGTTTAGCTTCTTCTTCTGTTTTTCGTACAGAAAATTTATTTTTAAAAATAAGCTGTGAAAACTCATCACGAAGTTCTTCATCTACCTGCAGAATCGTCCTGGCATGACCGGATGAAATTTGGTCGTTCAATATCATCTGCTGTACATTATCACTCAATTTCAGCAGCCTGATAAAATTGGTTATTGTAGCTCTATCTTTCCCTACGATCTCGGATATTTGCGCATGGGTAAGTTTGAACTCTTCGTTCAATTGCTGATATGCAGTCGCTTCCTCAATAGCAGTAAGATCTTCTCTTTGCACATTTTCTATTATCGCAAATTGCAATTGCTCTTTTGGAGAGACACTGCGGATAATAACCGGTATCTCGCTGAATCCCGCCAGCTTGGACGCCTCCAACCTGCGTTCTCCGGCAATAAGTTCATACTCACCTTCATCTTTGGTAGTTACGATGATCGGCTGGATTATCCCGTTCTCTTTAAGTGAGTTTGCCAACTCCTGCAATTTTTCTGTGTTAAATAGTTTTCTTGGTTGATATCTATTTGGTTTTATCAGATCCGTTTTGATCGTGGTTATTCCGGTTGATTTATCAGTAGATTCCGGAACTGAACTTATCAGCGCTTCTAATCCTTTTCCTAATCTTGTCATCTTGCCATCACTTCCTTTGCTAATTGTAAATAGCTTTTCGCACCTGACGATTTAATGTCGTAATGGAAAATTGACTTCCCAAAACTGGGTGCTTCACTCAATTTCACACTTCGATGAATTATAGTACTGAATGCCTGTTCCTGAAAATAGCGTCTTACTTCTTTGGCTACTTGAAGCGAAAGATTTAGTCTTCTATCGTACATTGTAAGCAGAATTCCCATTATATTCAAATCTGGGTTAAGCCCTTTTTTAATTAATCTAATTGTGTTAAGAAGCTGACTCACACCCTCGAGCGCATAATATTCACACTGAATTGGGATAAGCACATCCGTGCAGGCAGTAAGTGTATTTACGGTAAGCAAACCTAATGATGGGGGGCAGTCGACAATAATATAATCATAATCATCTTTGATTGGTTCTAAAGCTTCTTTCAGCTTGAATTCACGAGAATACTCTTTGACCAGTTCAATTTCCGCACCGCTCAAATCAACATTAGAAGGAACAATATCCAGCTTCTCTAATATCGGAGATTTTTTTATAACTTCGCTCATTTTAACTTTGCTGATCAGTGCTTCATAAATATTGGGACTTTTCCCATCCACACCTATTCCGCTGGACGAATTACCTTGCGGATCAAAATCGATTAACAACGTTTTCTTCTCATAAATTGCAAGGGCAGAGGCGATATTGACTGCGGAAGTTGTTTTTCCAACACCACCTTTCTGATTTACAATTGCAATAATTTTCCCCATGTTTTCTCCAGAATATTCAGCAGGAATGTTTTAATTCTCTGCTAATTTATTTATCGCTACTTTTTTATCTCAATTATTTTCCGCTCACCAATTGCAGGATGTGAAACATCATAGATCCAACGTTTTTCAAATTGACCGATATCATCGATTAGCTTGCTTTTATATAAAATGATCTTCCCATTATTTTTTATCAACTTAAACAAAACACTTTTATATTTCGGCAATATTTTCACTGACCTGCACACTATAATATCGAAAGATCCAAACCAACTGCTTTCTAAATCCTCTAACCGTGAAACAATCGTGAAACACGATGACAGGTCAAGCATTTTAATTATATTTTTTACTGCGTTTATCTTTTTATGGATAGAATCCAATAAATACACTTCCGAATCGGGAAATACAAGATTAAGCGGTATTCCGGGCAGTCCGCCGCCTGTTCCAAAATCCAGTATTTTTTTATTGGAAAGGTCTGTGATTTCAATTGGAAGAAGGGAATCTAAAAAGTGCCGAGTCCAGTATTCTTCTTTCGGTGTTTTTCTTGATATGAGATTAACTTTGGAATTCTCTTCCCATAAAACTTCGAGAAATCGCTCAAATGAGATCATCAATTCATCCGCTTTCTGTGGTAAATGTTTATCCAAATATTCTCTAAAAATTTCTTTATTCATAAAATTTCCTTATCGGTAGATTTCAAAAGTACATTTGGAATGTCAAGTGCAAACAGTATAGCTCACGGATAATCACGGATAAGTACGGATCAAAAAAAGCTCTGTTTTAGTATTATTCGAGTCGTAAGGACACGGGGCGACGACTCGAAACTGAAATTGCTTGAAGTCAAATGGTTATCAATTACCCTTAATCGTCAGATGGTGCGGTCAATTCGGGGAATTGATCTTTTGTTAAAAATATATTTTAATCATTCTCCACAAAATAATAAATTTTAAAATTTCTTTAATGCATCATCTACATAACTAAATTTTTGATTTTGTTTATATCATCTGTATTTAAAATTTTCAGTTTTTTTAAAGTAACTATTTCTAACAAAAAATCTTCGATACTACAAGTTATTTTCTTTGAGTATAATACATCTATCAAAGATTTTTTCTTTTTTAGGAATTCTTCCTCAGAATAAATTTCATTAGCATAAAGTTTGTAACAAGTCTTTAAATTTTCTATGAAAGAATTAACATCAATTGCTTTTGAAATCTTTTTTGTTGTTAATTCATTTTTCTCCATATAACCGGCTAACAATAATCGCAAGTTATCTCTTGTAATTTTTTCCAAAAGATCCTCCTTCATAAATTTTTGTTACTTTAATTTTGGTTATTTATTCTTATTAGTTCATCAAAACATTTAGCTGTAGAAACAACATTTACAACAAAAGTATATGGAGCATAATATATTTTGTTTTCACAATTTATTATTCTTTTTTTTTGGTTTTTTGAATTAGCTGAATAATGTTGGTTAATGATTTCATTTCTTTCATGGTAAAATTGAATGCTCTTTTTGTTAATTTGTAACAATCTTTGAAGATTCTTTTTTGAAGATTCTGGATTAATAACAAACTCTTTACCTTCAAATTCAGTTAACAAATATTTTCCAATATCTTCATCATATATTATCACTTTTATTCCACCTTTTTCGTGGTTGTTTCCAATCAATAAACCGCCATTTGTTATATCCTCAATTAATCCATTTTTTAACCCGATTTCAATATCATCAAATCCCAAAAAGTCTCCTTTATTTAATTTATTATAATCTATCATAATTAAGCTCTCCCTTCTTTTTATATACTTGATAAATAATCATTTAAAAACTTTAATTATTCTTTGGGTTGTTTCTTCCAGTATTAGGCAACCATTTTGGTGAATAGCTAAATGAAATTTTGCTAAAGAATGATAGTATCCAGAAATCTTAGACAATTGATGATCAATTTCTTTACGATTTTCTTTTAAATAATTTTCTGCAGAATACATAAGCATGTATAAACGACTTGTTTCTATAGAAACTTCTGTTGAAGTGTTGGCTGTAGTTATTCCTCCACCCATTGGTGCATAAACATTCCCATTAATTTCTTGAGGAATTGTCCACCCACTTTTTCTGAAATTATCTATATCTTTTGGGGGTCTTATATTCGGTGCCATCGCTGTTAGCAAAGTTTTATAAGGTTCGAGAATAAATGACCATTCATCGAAAATAATTTGCAAAAGATCTTTCTGAGCAAAAACATATTTCTCTCCATTTATACCATGAGGTCGGATATCTATGAAGTAAACAGTATCTTGAAATATAGTAATAAATAATACTTCTTTAGATCTTTTAACAAATTTTGTGTCTTTAATTTTTGGATTTAGGTGCAAATGGTTTATCTTCCAGTCTGCGAAAAGATAATCTGTAAAACCAGCCTTAAATATATCTTTACTAAAGTATGGGCTTACATCGGCTCCTGAGATAAAACTATTTTCAATATCTTTTAATGCATCCGAAATTGTTTTATTATAATTTGCATTGTGAATTTTATGTGATTTGATAACTTTTCGAGGAATTGATTGTATTAGCCTGAGTTTTAAATTAACAAATATGTTTATTAATTCTCTTGTACTTTTAGTTTTACTATAGTCTACTTCGTAAAAATCTAATTCCTTTTTAGCTATATTTTTAAGATCAGTTTCAAAATCCAAAATATCTCCTTCTTTATATAAATTATAATTTTTCCCAGCAAGTACATTTACTTGGTGTTTTATGTATATTCTCCGACCATGCTTCTCCAATCTGCTTTATATCGTTAAGTTTATTAATTTTTTTACCTATTTGACCGTGAGCAGATAGAGTAATTTTATTATTATTCTTTGCAAATTTGCATGAAAATGTTAAATACTCATCTGAAAATCTTTTTAAAAGTTCATTTATGACAAAATGGCTGTCAAAAATATGTCCTTTGGGAATTTCTTTAATAATTACTTTAATTGAATTTTGCATATATTCTCCTATTTTTTTTGAAAATCATTGTGCCTAACATATGCCATGAACTACCAAAAAGTTCGTATAACTTAATATAGTTATTGCAAAAATTCTCAATAACTTCATGCTTATGTTTCATTCTATTTATTTTCAATTTCAAATCTTCTCTCCAAAATTCCAATGTTGCAAATTAAGTATTAAAATCAAAACCGAATTTGATAAATGATAAGTCAGATGTCAATTAGAAAAATAATTACAAACTTTGAAATTCTCGATTCACACTCTCTCCGCTTGCTGCAAATCAAGTCTTTCTGCGGTATCTTATGCTTGCCCGCCTTTGGCGTGGCTTGCCAGCAAACCAATGGTTCACCAGCAAACCAATGGCTTGTAAACCTATGGCTGGTTTGTAAACCTATGGCTGGCTTGTAAACTTTTCTCTCAATCTGAATGTGGAATGTTTTGTTAGCAGCATCTTTTTCATTTCAACAGCAGACATTTTTTAACTGCTTCAGTTTTGCCATTTACTTTTAATTTATACAGATAAATACCTGAACTTACAGGTTTATTATTATCATCAACACCTGACCAAATTATAGTATGTTTTCCTTTTTGCATCTGTTCATTAATTAAAGTTTTAACTTTTTGCCCTTTTATGTTGTAAATTTCAAGAGTCACAAAATCGGAATTTTGTGTTACTGAAAAAGAGATAGTTGTTGTTGGATTGAAGGGATTGGGGTAGTTTGAAAGTTGGTGGTTGATCATAGGGATTTGTTCAGATACATTAACTATCACATCTTGATTTTCGTATGCTCCCATATCTATTCTACCACCGTAAATTCTAGGATTTCCAGCCAAATCATACTCTGGAAGATTCAAGCCTGTTGTGTCTGGTGTGCCAGAATTAATACAAGGTGATTCATCGAGTAAAGAAAATGGGTATTCACCAGTAATATCAAATAATGGGTCACTATCAATATTTCCAATTCCAGTATATCCGTTTTGTATATTACAATATGTTATTATTGGATTACTATTTGTTTCAATATAAATATTACTTTGTCCATTATCCCAGAATATTGAATTCGTGATAATAGGATTTGAGTAAATACAATATAATCCACCTCCTGTAGGACAACTATTCGATGTAATAGTATTATTAATAATAACAGCATTTGATTCATCTAAATATATACCACCACCACGAGGTGGAAAAATACTAAAAGTTGCTGAGTTATTTTTTATTAAGTTATTAATTATTAATGGGCTTGAATTCGAACTACAATTAATACCACCACCAGTAATTCCACCAAAGTTTTCAGAAATTATATTATTAATTATTATCGGGTTACTGGAATTTCTGCAAATTACACCACCTCCCGCCAAACCACCAGAGTTATTGGTTATTATATTATTTCTTATGATTGGATGGGAATTCTGATTGCAGAAGATTCCACCTCCAATTGAAGAAGAATTGTTTTCAATAATGTTAAATTCTATAACAGGACTAGAATTAATACATGAAATTCCACCACCGGAGATGTACTCAAGATTATTGTCGGAGATTAAGCAATGTGAAATCAATAATTTGCTAAAATTTGAGATTGTTGTAGCTCCTCTATTTGTATTGTCAGGGTAAACAAAATTTATTTTACTATAAACGATTTTTGAAGAGTCGTTTGATGTCTGCGTGTCATTAAATTGTATTCCATGCCAATTAGTAATTGCTGTGAAAGTAATACTATCCTGCTCTGTACCAATTGCATTTAAACAACCTTGGACATCCAAACTGAATAAATTTTGAAATTCTATGTATGTTCCTGGTTCAATAAATAGAATTTGACCATCCGGTATTATTATGTCACCTTCAACTAAATAAGGTGAACCATTTTGAAACCATGTTCCTGAAACTTCACCAGCAGGAATGGTAGTTTGAGAGGATAGAGAAATATAACTTATTAAAAAAATTAACAAATACAAAAAAATTTTCATTTTTTACCTCCAATTTATGAATTGCTACTAATGTTTGGAGTGCACTACGTTCTTCTTGTTTTTTCTTCTTGCTTAGCTGTGGAGTTGTGTGTCAGCAGCATCTTTTTCATTTCAACAGCAGACATTTTTTAATTGCTTCAGTTTTGCCGTTAACATTCAATCTATACAAATAAACGCCTGAACTAACTGGTTTATTGAATTCATCATCTCCGCTCCAAATTATTGAATGAGTACCTTTTGCAAATTCGTTGTGAATTAATGTTTTGATTTTCTGACCTTTTATGTTGTAAATTTCAAGAGTCACAAAATCGGAATTTTGTGTTACTGAAAAAGAGATAGTTGTAGATGGATTGAAGGGATTGGGGTAATTTATTGATGAAAAATGTGGAGAATTAATGTTATTCTCTGCAATTGTTTCATTGCCTAATTTTAAAAGAAATGCATCAGTTTGAAAAGGAGAAGAATAGGAATTAATACTACCAGCTAAAAGATATTCATCTTCTCTAGTTGAAATGATACTATTAGCAACAGTACGTAAATCACCACCATAAGATTGTGACCAAAGTGAATCACCATTACTGTTTGCCTTTAATATATATGCATTTAATCTATCATCTGACCAGTCATGTATTGAACCAACTAAAATAATTTCACCATTATTTGTTTGCTTAACACAATATCCCTTATAGTCAAATTGAGAACCAAATTTCGAAGTCCAAATAGTATTACCATTTGCATTTGTTCTTATTAAATAAATATCAGAATAATTTTCATCATATTCTACGTTACCAACAATTATTATATCACCATTAACTGTTTGCTGAATAAAATTTCCACAACTATTACCATCCCCATTAAATTGTTTTGTCCATAATGTATCACCAGCAGCATCGGTTTTAATTAAATATGCATTTGCATTAATTTGTTCTGATGAAGTTGTAGTACCTGATATAATTAATTCATTATCATTTGTTTGTTGAACACATCTTCCAGAATTTGTACTATAAGAATTATTCCCCTCATAATAGTTTAACCATAAAATGTTGCTATTTTCATCAATTTTAAGAAGTATTATATTAGTGTAATCAGAGTTTTCAGGTCTTCCGTCTCCTACAATAACATAATTTTCATCAGAAGTTTGAATGCCATAATTACCAAATTCATAGCTGTAATTATCAATAACTTTAGTCCAAAGTGAATCTCCGTTTACGTCAGTTTTTATTACGTAAATAGCAGAAAGCTCAGAATCAAAAGAATATGTATAACCAGTGATTAGCAGACCGTTATCAGATGTTTCTATAACAGAATTAGCTACATCGTGGTTTAAACCACCAAATGTTTTTGACCATAATTCATTACCATTTTCATCAGTTTTTAACAAATATACATCATAAAATTCATTTCCAAATGAATTTGTACTTCCAGCAAAAACATAATTTCCATCATTAGTTTGAATCAGGGATTTTGCAAAGTCTGTTAAATCACCACCATAAGTTTCGCACCACAAAGAATCTGGAACTGTCTGCGAAAATAAAATTGAAAATCCTAAAACTTGAATAATTATTATTGCTAATAAAACCTTGTTCATATTCTACTCCTTATCTCATTATTGCCTGTAACATATGCACGCCACGTTTACTAAAATGGTATACATAACTAACCTATAATTATACTAAAAAAGTATCGGGATTTTTAAATTCATATCCCAAAATTTTTTGTATAAATCTCAAATCTTCTCCCATAAATTCTAATGCTGCAAATTAAGTATTTAAATCAAAACCGAATTTGATAAATGATAAGTCAGATGTCAATTAGAAAAGTGAGAAGTGAAAAAAAATAAAGCTGCAATTCAAAAGTAATTAAATTATTTGACACGGACTCACTCATATTTATAGAGTGGTTTCGATTTAATAAAGGTACATTATGAAGAATTTGGAAATAATAGTTTCGGGTAGAGTTCAAGGTGTGTGTTACCGTGCATTTGTATTGCACAGGGCAAATGAACTTAATATAAAAGGATATGCAAAGAACCTGATGAATGGAAATGTGAAAGTTGTCGCAATCGGTGAAGACAATGCTATGGATATTTTTATTAATATACTAAAGGAAGGACCTTCTATGGCAAGAGTTGACAATTTACAAACATCTGAGATCATTATTGGAGAAGAATTTCAAGATTTCGGGATCAGATATTAATTTGGGAAACGGATAGAATGAAAACAGGAAAAGGGATTTTGCGAATTGTGATATTCTGCATGATAATTGCATTGTTTTCTACTATTGTATTTGCGCTATCCAGCAACCCGCTTTATGTTACACCTTCCGGTGATTATCATATTGTTAAAAAAGGAGAGACTCTGCAAACAATAGCTCAACAGTATTCACTTTCTATAGAGAAGATCAAACTATTTAATAATATGACTTCAAATCGTGTATTTATAGGACAAAAAATATTTCTTTATCCGCATCCGGTTAAAAAGCAGGAATTTGTAACTCGACGCAAGATCCCCAAAAAAGGCTATCATCTCGTTAAGACAAAAGAATCCATTCACCGCATTGCAAAAATGTATGGACTGAGTGTTTTTGATATTCTGGATTACAATAATTTGAATACATACAAACTCGAACCCGGCATGAAGATCATATTAGCTGCGGGAAAAACAAAGCCGGCAGAAGTTTCCAAACCACCTGCAAAACCTGAAACCGCAAAGACAGGAAAACCAATTGTTACTCATCCCGCGATAGTAAAACCAAAATCCAAACTGGCTTTACCTTTAAATGGGACAGTAACATCAGAATTCGGATTGCGTAATGGCAGACCCCATAAAGGAATTGATATCGCATCCGATAAGGGTAATCCAATCTATGCAGCTCTCAAGGGAAAGGTTGTTTATTCCGGAACTCAGCGTGGATATGGGAACGTAATAATTCTTGAACATGATAATTATATTATGACTGTTTATGCGCATAATGAAGCAAATTTGGTTAGGCTTGGCGAGATGGTAAATAAGGGGCAGCCAATTGCTACAGTTGGGCAGACGGGGACAGCGACAGGTCCGCATCTTCATTTTGAATACCGGGTAAAAGGGAAAGCTATCAATCCGCGTGAAGTGCTTCCCGGATTATAAGCTATTGAGAAAATTATGGTAGAGAAAAACAAATTACTCAAGATCGGAGAAGTTGCAAAACAGCTTGGAATCCATGATCAAACTATAAGAATGTATGAACGAAAGGGATTGCTAAAACCTATCAGATCAGATCATAATACAAGACTTTTTACCATGAACGATGTTACAAAAGTTACCACGATCATTACATTAACGCTTGAACTTGGAATGAATCTTTCCGGTGTGAAGATCGTTTTTTCTCTCGCAAAAAAACTTAATATGAACGATGATGAGCTTCTCGATTTCATTTATGATCATATTAATGAATTTCAGGTTTGAAAAGATATTAGACAGGATAGACAAGATAAACATGATAAAAACTGAAAGATTAGAGTGGAAGAAAAAAAAGACATAATCCAGTAGATCATGTTGATCCCGTCAGAAAAGAAAAGACAGGATAGACAAGATAAACCCGCCTTCGCTTGATAGCTACGGCGAGGCACAGCAGGATAAAACTCAATGCTTTGTCAGTGTAAGTCAGTGGCAATAAATCCAGTTGATCATGTTGATCACGTCAAAAGGAATAGACAGGATAAACAGGATAGACCGGATAAGAAATGAAAGGATAAAGAATAAAAAGAAAAGACATAATCCAGTTGATCGTGTTGATCCCGTCTGAAAAGATTTGGACAGGATGAACAAAACAAAAAAGAGGAAGGTATTATGAAAGATTTCAAATATGCTGATCTGACAGATAAAATTATAGGTGCATGTTATAAGGTTTATAATACATTAGGAAACGGATTTCTTGAATCGGTTTATGAAAATTGTTTAATAATAGAACTAAAGAAGTTAGGATTACTTATCGAAAGTCAAAAGTCTATTCAGGTATTTTATGATAATCAGGAAGTTGGATATTTCATCGCAGATATTATAGTTGAAAATAAAATTATTTTAGAGCTAAAAGCAATTAATGAGCTTGCCAAAATACACGAAGTACAACTTGTAAATTATCTTACAGCAACAGGGAAAGATGTTGGATTATTAATTAATTTTGGTAGTAAAGAAGTACAGGTAAAAAGAAAAGTAAGAGTTTTAAATTAAGGGAGTGTTAACTTAACTGTGTCTGGGAAGGCACATAATGTTAATTGACAAAAGAAGTTATGATAGAATTTACTCGTGTCATGAGTATAAAGAAAAAAAACGCTGTCCGAATTGTAGCAGTTTGGATACTAAGAAGAACGGTTTTATTTATAGTAAAATATTAACTGTTCGA
>JAUVLU010000061.1 GCA_030600585.1 Candidatus Cloacimonadota bacterium
AATTTCTCTTCATTAGAAAAAACTGCGTACCAGGAATCGGAAGAAGGAAGGACAAAATCGATCATATTTCCAGAATTATTTTGATCTATTTCAAATGCTTCAAAGCTTTGACCTGACATATATTCATTAAAATTATTTTCATCACAGATGAAAAAATCAATATGACCGGGTGTATTGGATTTAGAGAATTCATTGTTATTATCAAAATTGGTGCCGTATAAAATTTCTTTAGGAAGTTCATATTCCACAACTATGCGGTAATCATCTGTAGGATTGGCAGGAAGAGAAGCAGAAGAAATATCTAGAGAAGGCATTGTGCCTGGCAGAGTTACATTCCAATTATAATAGGTTCCAACCCCACTATTTGTGATCACGGTTTCCATTCCGGATGCTGGATAATTCCCGATACTGCTGGTTACCTGTGCCGTGTAAGTGCGATTGTCTCCAAGAAGAAATTGTTTGTTTCCATTAAAGTCTGTCCATCCGGCAGTGGCTCCCCAACCGGTACAAGGACTGCTATATATCTTAATTCTTGCACCATCAACCGGATCTCCATTGCTATCCGTAACATTTACATTAAGAGTGCAAACTTCGGTATATTTTTCTGTTGTATCCCAGATGAAGCTGTCTCCCCGCCAGTTAAAAGCAGAAGCAACGTTCCAACCCCAATTTTCATAACCTCCAGGATTATCGATATATGTATTAACCGGTTCCCATGCAATCCAGCGTCTTTCATAAAATTCATTAATTTTATGATTATCGCTGTACATTACGTTAACAGTGGTAGGAATAAGTGCTGCTCTTGCTGCTGCAGAAGTGAGATAGGAATGAACACTACATGTTCCGATATGTTGTCTGTAAATCCTCACAGGTTGATCATGATGTGGATTCGACTGAAATGTCATCACGTCTTGAATCCATTGAGTGAGTGCACCTACAGCACCGTTATCAATTGTATTCTGCTGACATTTCCAAAGAACCTGACAGGTATCAAGACAGGTTCGGAGAAGAGGGTATCCCGTATCGCTATAATTTATCAGGAAATTACGCCAGAATACTCCGGTTGGTGGATTTGCCTGATAACCTGTATCGGGATCGATGTAATTTGGAATTTCTTTATGTAATTTTGGATGAACAATATACCAATAATAAATATCTCTGGGCAGTTCAATTTCCTGAATTATTCCTTCTTCCTCAACCTGATAAACAGTAGTCGAGTAATAATCATCACCTTCATAATCGATGATGTCTACATAATCAAAGAAGATGTCCATCGTGTACAGAAACTCTACATTCTCGATCAATACTTGAACATCCATAGAAGAAAGGGTTTGTGGTGCAGTATGCGCTATCTCAAAACATATTTCATCAATATATGGAGATTGAGCATTAATTATAATATTTGCATAAAGGTTTTGATTATCTTCATCTAACCGCTGGAAATTATCACGTAAATCTGATTTCAGCCAATTTGGAGCGATGGTCACTGCAGTTTCCGCATCATCTGTGAGATTATCCGGAGGTAAAATCGAATTAAGATAGTTAGTTGTAGATTGAAGCGTTACATAACATTTGTCCTCTGACGTGAGAAGCTTGATAAAAGTAACTGAATCTATCAAACTCCATTCTGCAAAAACGGAAGTTGAACTAAATAAAAAAGAAATGATAAACACAACAATTGTTAAATTTTTTTTCATTTTATTCTCCTTTTACTTTTTCATTCTAAGGATTCTGCATAATTCATTTAAACCACTGAAGTGATTAAATGTGGGAAAAGACAAACCCACAAATAAAAATTTCAACCATTTTAGTAATGCATTGGCTTTCAGCTTGCTGAGAACGTTGCTGATTTTCTTCTTGCATTACTATGGTTTCTGAAATTTTACCTAATTATGCAGAACTCATATTTTCATTCTGTAAAGTGTAAAGATCACTTACATTAGTGCCAGATGTCTCCTAATATTCTGGTTTCCAAGACCCCAGCTTGGAAACCTTCTCATCACGTTGATTATTTGTATCCAAGCTGGGGCTTGGATACAAGAGCGTATGTCACTATTTCATTAATATCATCTTTTTTGTTTCCGTAAAATCACCTGTCTTAATTTTATAAAAATAAATTCCTGATGAAACCGGCTGATTATTCTCATCCGTTCCATTCCAAATAACAGAATTTTCTCCTGCGGTAAGGATATCATTAACAAGTGTTTTCACTTTTTGGCCTTTGAGATTATAAATTGAAAGTTCAACGTTGGAATTTTCTGCAAGATTGTATGATATCGTTGTAGTAGGATTGAACGGATTTGGATAGTTATCGTTTAGAACGTTAATAGAAAAAGGAACTACATCATCATTTGAGCCGGATGGGATTGTTGAAATTGCAATACCCTGAATACAGAAATTGTAATCAAATACTGTGGGATTAAGCTCTGTCCAGTTGCCTCCGATCCTGATATAGGCACCACCTTCTAAACGCGGTCCATCATCATGATAAGCAGCAGGGAGTATACCACTATAAGAACTCACTTGATATCCAACGTAATATTCTTTATCTGTATCGATAGGAACGAAGTTATCAAAGACTACTGTTTTCCAATCACCTTCTGAAAAACTTGTAACTTCTTTTTCGGTAATTAAAGTTGTTCCATCCCAGAGTTGAGCTGTGATATCGCCTTGATCCGAATTGAATGGTGCTATAAATGCAATCTTTGCAAAAGCATCATCTTCATGTCCCACCAGATTCTCTCCCGCTATCATAATACCTACTCCCATTTCAGCTAAAAGCTGGTATTGTCCTGTAGGATCACTATGAAAGCCGATGCAATGGTTGTATTCATAATTCAAACAGTTGAAGTCAATAGTCTGATTATCGGCAGTGACTGTAAAAGGTTGCTCATCGAAATAGTTACCGTCTAAACTTGCAGTAGCATAATAATCTCCTGGGAGAAGACCGGGAACCGAGAAGTTTCCGGATGCATCTGCCAGATCTGTTCTTACAATTTGATTTCCTTCATAAATAGCTACAGAAGTATTTTCCGGACTCACAGATGCAGATACGGTACCATCAATAAATTCATAGTTATCCATAATAAACGGAAGAGAATAATTAGATTCATTAAGCTCGATTTCATAAGTTTTATAGAAGTAACCACCGTTATCTAATTCAATTATAGCTGTTGCCTGATATAATCCGCCCTTTACCCATGGAATAGTAAAAAATCCACCTGGGTCAGAAACTTGAATCTCATAATATCTTGGTCCTTCTAAGGTTATAAATGTCTGTGTCAAATCAGCACCTGACGCTACAACTTGACCTGAAACATCTATGAAAGGTTCTCCGCCGGCTATATTAATGACAGCTTTTGAAATTTGACTAAATCCGGAAGGCATACCGTATGGCAGGGAATACCAGCCATCATCGTAGCCGCCCCAACCCATGTTCAGGTGATACGTATTATCGGTTTCATTCCAACCGTCACAGATAATAGCATGACCTACACCAGTGCCTGATATGGCTAAGAATACTGGTTTTGCATTCATTAAATTATTTTGCATATTTGTATAGAATGTGGTATTGATATTGGTAACATATTGAGCTGAATCATAATCAAACTTATTTAAAAATGCAGGGGAAACAACACTAGGATATGCACCGGATCCGTTAGATGAATAATCCATTTCAACTGAAACACCGGTAGCAAAATTTATTGCTGAAATCATATCATTGGTAATTTCTCCATTAGTCGCAAATGCATAAGCCAAATCAGTTAAATGAGGATTTAATTCGGGGAAAGAAGGGAAATCATAAAGGTTATGATTATCATCAATGTGAATTGAAGGGGATGTATAGGTTGACCAGTA
Source organism: Candidatus Cloacimonadota bacterium (assembly GCA_030600585.1). Classification (GTDB taxonomy): domain Bacteria; phylum Cloacimonadota; class Cloacimonadia; order Cloacimonadales; family TCS61; genus Tenebribacter. The sequence goes on from JAUVLU010000061.1 coordinate 3,859, forward strand.
GTCGTCGCTATCATTAAAAACAGGATTTCCAATATAGCGATGGAAATACATGATCTGAGCCATTGCAGTAGCAACACAGCCTACAACGCAACGACCTCCTGCTTGCGGATCCGTTGGGCAGAAAGAATAATAAGGACTTGGACTTTGATTCCATTGTATTTCAATCCAGCCGCCGGTGTTGCTTCCGAATTCTTCTGGCGGCCAAGTTACATCACGGACTAAAAAATAATTTTCATTACCGCTAAGATACTTATTCCACATTTCATTATTTTCGTTTTTTATTTCACTGGAAGTAAATTCAAGAGCTTCATGACGAAGTCTCATACCCTCTTCAATGAATATGTATCCGTGGTTAAAATTACTCTTTTCCATTGAAAAATCATTACGGAAAGAATAAGCGATTATTGGTGTAATATCAGTATCTGTTGATGTTGCGATAAAACCAATTGGTGAAAGATCAAAAATGTAAGCAAGAATTTTACCATCTTCGCCTATCATTTCATGTACATCTACGATCGAGTGATCTTTTTGATCACTAACTTGTAACTTCATTGCAGAAGTTTTACTTGCCTCTTCATAGCTGACTTCAACCGTAAAAGCGTTTAAGGCTAAAAATATAAAGAGAAAAGCTATTAATAATTTTTTCATAATTATCTCCATTTTTTATTTTAATAAAAGCATTTTTTTAAAAATACTCATTTTTCTATTTTCTAATTTATATAGATATATACCTGAACTTACTTTTTTATCCTTACTATCTATACCATCCCACGAAACACTTTTTACACCTTTACCTAAATAATTGTCAATAAGAGTTTTTATTAATTGACCCTTTGAATTATATATTTTTAAGGTATAATTACCTTCTTCAATAATATTAAGACTTATTGTTGTAGATGGATTGAAAGGATTTGGATAATTGTACATTGTAGGTATAGAGGTTGGAATAATATCATTGCCGGCGTGAGTGTAGGTTCTTGTATCGGAAAGTGTAATGTCATCTATCATTAAGCCAAATCCATCAGGGATATCATCATTGGAATGCAATCCAATCCGAAGTTGTATGGTTTCATCAGCCAATTGAGAGAGATCATTATAACCGTTCCAATTATCGGAAAAATATGACCAATTATTAACTGAGCCGGTAAATACAACATTCTCAATTTCGGGATTTCCCAGCGGGTTGGAAATGGAATTCCAGTTTGACCAGATAATAATAGGTGGGTTAGGTGGATTCTGATACACTGCTGCAATATATCTTACTTCAACAGAAAAATAATCGCAATAAGGAAAGGAATTTTCATCCAGTTCAGTTTTTATTTTCATATCAAAATAAATATCACTTTCAGCCGGCATTGCAATATTTTCACTTGAGATATAATTATGCATATTCGCATTGTAGAGAGATGTTTCAGAATCGAAACAGCCAAGTGCATAAAGTGGGGAAGGAGCACTTGGATCTTCAAAGATGTGCCATAGATCTCCACCTTTTTCAGTATTGGAAAAACCTGTAAATCCGGTTTCATCTTCTCCATCATTAACAAAAACTCCAGCGATATCAATATTATCTATAAACAGACCTGTAAATTCCGGATTAGAAATTGTAGATGTATTTGGATCGGAAGCAAATGCAAAACTGATTATTACATCATTACCAAGATAAGATGCAGGAATTGAAACTGAAGTTGAAATCCAATCTGTAGAGCCGCCCCAACCCGGAATTCCTGGAATTCCATCGGGATCTTCATTATGTTCAAAGCCAAAACTATATAAACTTGTACTGTTGTAGGCAGGTGTGCAATCCGTTAAAATGTCTGCTTCAGTATAATCCTGGTCTGCATTTCTTATGCGAACATTAAAACCGTCCCATCCGTTAAAATTGCCGTTACTGCCTAATTCTTCAATTGCTCTGTATTGATCGAAAATTATTGTTAAATTTCCTGAGGAGGGCAAGGTAATCACAGGTGTATCCAGAACTTGATACCAGCTATCTTCATATCCGCCGTTTGGAGAAATATTTTCATCTGCCATCCGCCATGATTTTCCGGTTCCGCCAAAAGCATTGAATGTGCTTGTGTTCCAAAAAGAGCCCGGATCGGTAATATCCGAAGTTGTCCATGAATCGATCCCATTCTCAAAATTTTCGAGAAAAATAACATTCTCTCTATTTAAATTTCTTTGAGGATTTTCAACCGGTTCTGCCTGTATAATTGTAAAATTCTCTGCAAATAGCAATAAGCCTGCGGAAAGCAGGCTTATTATCAACACTATTCTTTTCATCTTATTATCCACTTTCATAGTTGGGATAGTGCGCATAAATTATTCCAGTTCACAAATATATTTTACTAAATCGATAACTCTGGCAGCATAGCCGGCTTCATTATCATACCAACTGAGAATTTTAACGAAGTTACCGTTAACCATAGTTACGCCTGCATCAAAAATGGAAGAAGCAGGATTACCAATAATATCTGTAGAAACAATAGGAGCTTCAACATATTCCAAAATCCCTTTCATCCTGTTTTCAGATGCTTCTTTCATTAATTTATTTATCTCTTCTTTTGTAGTATTTCTATCAATAATAATAGAGACATCCACAAGAGATCCGTTTGCGGTTGGCACTCTAACAGCCATTCCATCAATTTTGCCTTTAAGTTCAGGTATTACTTTTGCAGTTGCAGTTGCAGCACCTGTAGTTGTAGGAATGATATTTAAAGCGGCAGCGCGAGATCTTCTCAGATCACTATGAGGATAATCGAGAAGACATTGATCCATTGTATAAGAATGAATAGTTGTCATTAATGCATTTTCAACTGTAAAGTTATCTGTAATCACTTTCATAATGGGGGCAAGGCAGTTGGTTGTACAAGAAGCGTTTGAAATTATCTTATGCTCTGCTTTAAGAGTATTATCATTTACGCCCAGAACTATTGTAGCATCTACTTCTCCTTTTGCGGGAGCGGAAATAATTACCTTTTTTGTACCGGCGGTAAGGTGTTTAGAAGCACCTTCCATAGATCTGAAAATGCCCGTGGATTCTACAACAACACTAATATCCAATTCTTTCCATGGAAGATCTTCAGGATTTCTTTCACTGAAAACCTTGATCTCGGTGCCATCGACTATAATTGCACCTTCTTTAGCTTCTATATCATTCTTCAATATTCCATGCACAGAATCATGTTTAAGTAAATATGCTAATGTTTCAATATTCATGAGATCGTTGATAGCGGTAACATTAAATTCATTATTATTAAGAAGTCCTCTGAATATAAGTCTTCCAATTCTTCCAAAGCCGTTAATTGCAATGTTTTTCATCATCACTCCTTATTTATAGTAAAATTGATTTACCGGCACTACCGGTAATTTGAACTAATTCTTCTACCGCAGCCTGCATAGCTTTTTCACTATGGATGATCCATTTACGAGGATCAAAACGGCTTTTGTCAATAGTGTAGTCAGCTTCGTTAATATTGTCTGGTTTCACGATTGCATCTTTTTCTTTTTCCCAATATGCTTGAGCAGCTTTTGCGAATTCCATTTGATAACGGGTATCTTTGTTTATTTTTACCACACCATTTATAATTGCATCGATCTGTTGTTTTGCAGTTAGACCGGAAGCTCCGTGAAGCACGATACCGGTTTCTACGTTATTAGCAATTAACAGGTCATCGATCTCTTTGATCAGGTCTAATTTTAAAGTAATTTGAGCACCTTTTGTAACACCATGATTTGTGCCGACAGATGCTGCAAAAAGATCAACACCGGTTTTCTTAACATATTCCAAAGCTTCGTCGGGTTTTGTATATAATTCTGTATCAGATACAATTTCGTCTTCAGATCCTTTAATGTAGCCAATCTCACCTTCAACTAATACCCCGTGTTTATGTGCAACTGCTACAACTTCTTTAGAGATGCGTATATTTTCCTCAAAATCTTCTTTGGATGCATCGATCATAACTGAAGAAACCAAATCGTTTTCTATGCAATAAACAACAAAATCAAAGTAGTTTGGAGTAGCATGGTCAATATGTAATCCAATACCGGAATTTTTGTATTGAGATGAAATGATCTTGATCATTGATGAGATTAACTGGCCACCTACCTCAATATCTTTCGTGTCGCCGGCAGCGTATTTTACAGCTCCGGAGCTCATTTGGAGTAATCCGTCGGATCTTTGGATTTCATATCCCTGAATTACACCGCGAATAGCACTATCGAAAACTACATTAGAAGCAACAATGCCAAATCGATCTCTCTTAGCTTTCAGAAAAACTTCTTTTAGTTTATCTCCTCTGAGAAACATACTCCCCCCTTTTGATTATATTATCTATTTGTCTTCAAACTCAATTGATTCGATCATATCCTCATTGTTCTTTAATGATGAAAGCATATACTGAGCGGATTCAGTCAAATCACCTTCTGGATATAACTCAAGGAATTTTTCAAATATCTCGATAGCTTTCTCTTTATTTTTAAGTTCTTCAGCAAAAAGGAATCCTTTCATGAACATTGCTTTGCAGTCGTCTTGATCGTTCTTGTGATATTTAATTACCTCGTCATAATAAAATATTGCATCATTGAATCTTTTTCTCTTCTGAGCAGCTTCAGCTTTATTAAAATATTCCTCAGCAGAAAGTTTTACAACCATTTTTTCCGGATATTTATTTAACGCATACTTAGTTTCGAGTTCTTGTTTTACACTCTCAAATTTTTCTTTTGAAAGTGTTCTCATTAAAGTTTTCTCTACTTTATTTTTTACTTCTTCAAAAGGTGTTGCAGTTGCTGTTATATCTTCAAGAATTCTAAGGAACACAAACTTTTCTTTTGAATTTTGGAAAATTGTACTGATCTTTCCAGGCTTTGTTGTCCAAACCATATCACAATAAACTTTATCTTTCCCAATTCCCGGAATGATACCGTTGTTATATATATGATCTAAAATTCCATCTTTAGAAGTGTAAACGGAGTTTTCTTTTATAAGAGCATTGATCTCTTCATCTTTTTGTTTCTTGATAAGTTTCTTAACTTTCTTTCGCATTTTAGTCGCAGTTTTTTTGGTGTCAAAACCAAATGTTTGTATTTTTCGATATGCTAAAGTACTGAATTGATCTATATTTTCATTATAATATTCTTTTACTCTCTCTTCACCCGTATCGATAGCGTCTACTACTAAAGTGTTGTAGATCGTTCTGAGAGCCATGTTTCGCTCGATCTGGTCGATCATTTTAATTATAACAGGATTTTTGTCTAAACCATTTTGTAATGCTTCTACATAAAAAACATCAGCTTTTGCAAGCTCTTCGATATAATGCTTTAAACCGGCTTCTGAATGTAATGAACTCTGGGTTCGCTTTGGAAGGATGTCAATATGAGCGATAAAATCTTCAACCGATCTTTCGATTTTGGGATCTGAAGATGAGATAATCTTTTCATTGATTATTACTTCATTACTGTCAGGTGCTGCAATATTAATGTTTACTATAATATCATAATTAATTTCCACATTGAATTTATTGAAAAGTTCCTGTTTCTTTGTTTCGATGAATTCATTTTCTTTTTCTGGTTTTAATCTTGATTCTATCATCTTCTCGGCTTCTTCAAAAGAATGTCCTTTAAATTGTTCATGATTTTCTTGAAAAAATGTTTTCTTTTCTTCGATTGTAAAAGAGATGCCGTCTTTTAGTAATTCTTTTTTGTATTCGGAAAAATAAGCAGATTTGATCTGATCAGCTATTCTTTCAGTAAATTCTTTCTGCTCCATAATTTCCTGAGCTTGAGCTTCCAAATAAAAAATTTCTTCAATACAAATAATATCAAGAAGTTCTTTCTTACCCTCGATCGTGGTATATTTTGATTTGTACATCGGTGGTATTTGGGAAAGACGTTCATTCATGTTTCCCATTGTGATCTTCCCGCCTTTGTGTTCTGCAATAATTGTAGAATCTGCGACTTCTGTTGCGGCAAATAAAGATAAAAAGGTAAATATTGCGACTAAAGTGATAATTGCTTTTTTACTGATACTTCTGTGATTCATAATTAATTTCCTCTCCATTATTCATTTTAGAGCATCACAAAAAAAAATTGACTAATTAAAGTCAAGTAAATAAATAGGTGAGTTTTTGAAAGTTGTTATATGTAAAGAAGGTTATTTTATGAGTATATTCTCACGTGATTTGATCGTTCTAAATTATTATGCTCTCGATAAGAAAAGTTGTCTCGAAGAGATGGTCGAATTTTTATATAAAAATGAGGTGATAGTTTCTGTAGATGATTTTTTTAAGGCAATAATGGAACGTGAGAATTTAATGACAACAGGTATTGGAAGAAAAGTAGCTATTCCTCATGCGCGTTCTGATATTGTAAAAGAAATGAATATTGCCGTTTATGTACTTGACAATGAACTCGAGTTCAACTCGGTTGACGGCGAAGCAGTAAAAGTGATCTTTATGATAGCTGTCCCAGAAAATAAAAAAGATGAATATATGAAAGTTCTGAGTGGAATTTCAAATTTTCTTAGAGTGGATGAGAAACGGGAAAAGCTCTTTAATGCAAAAACAAAAGATGAGATCTTTAAAATTCTTGAGGGGATTAAAATATGAAAAAAAAACTTATGCTGGTAATGATAATATTATTATCAATTTTGTTATCTGCTGAAAATGAAAATGCAGGAACGAGCGGCTTTACTTTTTTAAAGGTTAATTATTCTGCCAGGGCAGCGGCAATGGGAAATGCATATACCGGACTTTC
>JAUVLU010000015.1 GCA_030600585.1 Candidatus Cloacimonadota bacterium
AATATATCTATCCTTCACCAATGGCAAAAGTTACTTTTATGATAACGCAATAGGTAGCTGTTCAACAGGAATTGATTCAGGTTCTAATGGCACAGATTCTTTATACATTAAAAAAAATCATTTTGCTACTAATGGTGGAGAAGGAATTGCAATTGATGATGCTTATGTGGAGATAAGTGATAATTATTTTGAAGGGTGTGATATTTATACTGAATATGCTACTGGAAAAGTATCTAATAATATAGTAAATAACGGTGAAGTTTGGACCCCAGGTAATATGGAAGTATTTAACAATATTTGCTATAATAGCGATGGATATGGATTAAAAGTAGGTTATAATCCATATTGTGTAAATAATGTTTCAATTAACAATGAATACGATATCTGGAGTGCAACGTTAGTTTATGAAAATTGTATTATAATATTGAATGAAGAATTAACACAAAACTCTGTTAATGGTGATCCCGTCTTCCGTAATTGCATTATTGATTTCCCACTAGAACCTCCATTGATTGACGGCGGTGGAAATATTGTTATTGATTTTTTACAAGCTCAATCGCTTTTCGAAAATATTCAAAATGGAGATTTTCATCTTATTGAAGGCAGCCTGGCAATAGATGCAGGGTTTGATACACTTGGCTATTACTATCCGTTCGATATGGATTACAATCAAAGGGTCTGGGACGGAGATAACAACGGCAGTGCAATAATCGATATTGGTCCTTACGAATACGGTTCACCAGCATTTGGTGGTATTGAGGGTTATACATACAATCCCACAACTGGAGATCCGGTAGATTATGTTTTGTTAAAGATCAACAATCAACCTGGTGAGTTTACTTTTACAGACAGCATTGGTAATTTTGAATATAGACTTCCTGCCGGTATTTATGATATTCATGCTGAGCGAGTATTTTATGAAGATGTGATCGAGTATCAAGTTGAAGTAATTGATGGTGAATTTACTCAAATAGCAATTCCAATGTTTGAAATAGTGGATGTAGAAGAAAACACAATTATTCCATCAGTTAATGATTTCAATCTCACTAATTATCCTAATCCTTTCAAACCGTCAGGAGCCGGTCGCAGTCCTACAACAACAATTTCTTTTTCAGTACCACAAAACTCCGATCTTGTGAATCTTGAAATTTATAATATAAAAGGACAAAAAATCAAAACTTTTGATATTTTGGAGTCGGCGAGTCCCTCGCCGTTTTTTGCCGACGGAGTCGGCTACTCCATAGTCTGGGATGGAACAAACTCAAATAACCAACCTGTTGCATCTGGAATATATCTTTATCAATTAAAAGTGGACGGAAAACCTGTTGCAAAGAAAAGATGTTTGTTATTGAAATAAAAATATTAAAAGGGATGTAAAATGAAGAAACTATTATTATTCATTTTCATTATTATCGTTAGTTGCAGCTTGTTTGCCCGTTACAAAGATATTCCCGTAACCCGGGATCTTAATCCCAATGCAGAATATGATACATATCGGGATTGGTTTTCTGCTCATCCGCAACAGCAGACGCAATTCCGCGAAATAAGCAGAATGTCTTCCAACCAGCGGGAAGAGGGATTCCTAATAGTTGTTAATGATGATCTTTATGAAAATATTGAGCAGTCCATTCAGACATATCAGGGAGATCTCGCAAATGAAAGTTTTGATTCTTTTGTTTTAGAATTTGATGGAACTTCACACGAAGATTTAAAAGAACAGATAATAATTTATGCACAGACGGAAAATGTTACAAATGTTGTTTTGATCGGAGATCTGCCGGTTGCTTGGTTCGAACTTTTTGAAGACTGGAATAATAATGGAATTCAGGATGAAGACGAAGCATGGGTAGAATTCCCCTGCGATCTATACTTTTCTGATATTGATGGAAGCTGGGTCGATACGGACGCAAATGATATTTATGATTACCATGAAGGAGATAAACATCCTGAAATTGGTATAGGCAGGATCGTTGCGGATAATATGGGCATGCTGTCTGCAAGTGAAGCGGAATTAATAAATGAGTATTTCCAGAAAAATCATCTTTTTAGAACAGGGATCATCACCAGCTACGAAACTTCATTAGCATATATTGATGATGACTGGGCTTATTGGGGACCGGAATATCAACAGGCAATGCAGCTTGCATATCCTTTTGTAGAATTGGTGAATGATATCGAAGCGACTAATGCCGATGATTATAGAGATAATCGTTTGATTTACGATTATGAATTTATTCAGGTTCATGTTCATTCCGGACCGGATGCGCATTATTTTTATTATAATAATGGGAATAATACCGCTTTGGTACATAATTATGAAATACCCGGCATTAATCCAACAGCACATTTCTATAACCTTTTTGCCTGTTCTAATTCCAGATTTACAATCTCAAATAACATGGGAGCGATGTATATTTATGGAAGTAATCACGGATTAGCTACAATTGGTTCAACAAAGACCGGAAGCATGCTTTGGTTCGAGGATTTTTATGAACCGCTTGGGTTGGATGAAACTCTCGGTGAAGCTTTGCGGCAGTGGTGGGTACTTAGCGTAGATGTTGGAAATAGCTGGAGATGGCAGCGTTCATGGTTTTATGGAATGATAATTCAAGGTGATCCATCATTATTACGACAATATGAACAAGGTGATGTGATCTATATTCCACAGGATTTCCCAACAATCCAACAGGGAATTGATGTTGCAAGTGATGGTTTTACTATCTTTGTGGATGATGGAACATATCAAGAAAATCTTTTGATCGATAATAAAAATATAATCCTTCAATCAGTTAATGGAGCAGAAAGCTGCATTCTCGATGGTGGGTCAAACGATTCTGTTATTATAATTGAGAATTCTGATAATTCTGTGATCAGCGGATTTACAATTCAAAATGGTTTGGCATTTTATGGCGGAGGCGGGATTAAAATTTCCGGTTCTCCATTAATAGAAGATTGTATTATTCAGAATAATTCTGCAACGAGAGGAGGAGGGATTTATGTTACAGGTTCTCCAATTATCGAAAATAATACGATTCAAAATAACAGCGTTACGGTAGCTGGTGGTGGAATTATTTCTTATGGTGGAGAAATGGTTATTAATAATAATTTAATTTCACAAAATCATTCAGATATTTATGGAGGTGGAATTCATATCGAGACTTCCGGATTTGTCGAAATTAAAAATAATCGGATTTCTGCAAATTCTTCTCATCGAGGTGGAGCAATATGTTTTCATGCAGAAAATGTTGGTGGTATAATCAAGAACAATTTAGTAATAGAAAATATTGCTGAGTTTTTGCATTCAGATTTTGATTATCAAACAGGAAGCCTAGAATTGATAAACAATACTTTTGCCTATAATGTAGTTGATAGTCTTGGAATTAATATCTATAATGCAGTTCTTATAAATAATATCATTTGGAATAACGCAGATCAAGAGATTGTTATTAATCCTAATGCAGATGTAGAAGTTAGATATTGTGATGTTCAGGGAGGCTGGGAAGGAGAAGGTAATATCGATGTTACTCCCCGCTTCATGGGTCAGGAATATGGTAATTACAGTATCACAGGATTTAGCCAATGTGTTGGTGCAGGAATTGAAGAGATCGAAATTGACGGGATCTGGTATTATGCTCCGGAAGAAGATATTGAAGGAATGATGCGTCCTACTCCACTCGGTTCAAATCCGGATATTGGAGCGTATGAAAACTTTAATGGAGTACCCTATGTTTCTGCAGAAAACAACCTGTTATTAAAACCTGATTATAATTTACAGAACTATCCTAATCCGTTCAATCCAACAACAACGATTTCTTTTTCAGTACCACAAAATTCCGATTTTGTGAATCTTGAAATTTATAATATCAAAGGACAGAAGGTAACAACTTTGGGAAATTTGGAGTCGGCGAGTCCCTCGCCGTTTTTTGCCGACGGAGTCGGCTACTCCATAGTCTGGAATGGAACCGATTCAAACAATCAACCGGCTTCCAGCGGGATTTATTTCTATAAATTAATAGTCGATAAAAAACCGGTTGCGAATAAAAAAATGCTGTTACTCAAATAGTGTCATATGCTCTTGTATCCAAGCTTCAGCTTGGATACAAGTAATCAATGTGTGAGAAGGTTTCCAAGCTGGGGCTTGGAAACCAGAATATTAGGGGACATTTGGCATTAATGTAAATAATTGGAATAACCATGCCAAAGGCAGGTAAACCTTCGGAATGAATGTTGAACTTCTTGCTTTTCTTGACCTTTTCATCCTTCGCAGTATGCTACGGAGAACGGACCGAACGGTTTGAATAGTTGTTCAAGTAAATTGTAAATATAGAAAGAATTAAATATTAAATAAAAGGAAAAGTATGTTTATAGATTTTGCGCGAATTAAAGTTGAATCTGGTAATGGCGGGAATGGATGTGTTAGCTTTCGCAGAGAAAAGTTCGTTGCCAAAGGCGGACCCGATGGCGGTGATGGCGGCAAAGGCGGAGATATTATTGCTGTTGGAAATGAGAATATTAATACACTCATCGCTTATCGTTTTAACAAGCTTTATAAATCTGAGAGAGGACAGCACGGACAGGGAAGCGATAAAACCGGCGCCTGCGGGAAAAATAGATTTTTAGATTTACCGTTAGGAACAGAGATATTCGATATTACCGATGGAAAACAGGAAAAAATCGGTGAAGTTCTTGAGCACGGGCAAAAAGTTTTTCTGGCTAAAGGTGGAAACGGGGGAAGAGGGAATACCAGGTTCAAGAGTGCTACCAACAAAGCTCCGAGATATGCTAAACCCGGTGGTAACGGTCAATATTGCGAGCTGGAACTTGTTCTTAAATTAATGGCAGATGTTGGTCTGGTTGGTTTTCCAAACGCCGGTAAATCAACATTATTAAGCAAAGTCTCTTCAGCTCATCCTAAAGTGGCGGATTATGAATTCACAACTCTCGCACCTTCTCTCGGTGTTGTTCAGGTAAGTGATTTTGAATCTTTTGTGATGGCTGATATTCCGGGGATAATTGAAGGAGCTCATGACGGAAAGGGTTTGGGAGATCAGTTTCTGCGACATATTCAAAGAACCAAAATCCTGCTTTTTCTCATCGATATAGATTCAGCAGATCCGTTCAATGATTATCAGGTATTGAAAAAAGAACTGCATCTTTATGATCCTTACCTCGATAAAAAACCACACCTTATCGCACTTAGTAAAATGGATACACTTCCCGAAGATGAAAAGGATGAATTCTACGAGTTATTAAAAAATGAATTCGAGACTAAATTACATGAAAATATCATCTCAATATCTTCTGTTTCCGGGGAGAATATGAGAAAATTAATTATTAAATTACATCAAATATTAGCAAAATTGGATAAAGAATAATATACCAATGAAAATCCTGATAGTGCCCGATTCGTTCAAGGGAAGTCTATCTTCGAGACAGGCGGCGGATGCAATTGCAGAAGGAATCGAAAAATCTCAATTTGAAATAGAAAAGATCCCAATGGCTGATGGAGGGGAGGGAACAGTTGACTGCCTTACCTCCGCTGAGCGTGGAACCAAAATCAGGGACTTCGTTACAGACCCGATAGGCAGGAAAATCCAAGCCGAATTTTGTATCCTAAAAGATAACAAAACTGCCATCATAGAAATGGCATCAGCTTCCGGACTGTTTCTCATTCCACCAAAAAAAAGAAACCCGCTTTACACCACAACTTACGGCACAGGCGAACTGATACGAAAAGTGATAAAGTGCGGATTTACAAAGATAATTCTGGGTTTGGGCGGAAGTGCAACTACCGATTGCGGGGCAGGAGCTTTGCAGGCTTTGGGAGTAAAACTCTTAGATGAAAAAGGCAATAATATCAAAGTTGGCGGGCTTTATTTAAAAGATCTGCAAAGAATCGATATTTCAACACTAAACAAATATGAAAATATTGATTTAACTTTTTTGTGCGATGTTTCAAATAAATTACTTGGGGATAATGGAGCTGCAAAAGTTTACAGTCAGCAGAAAGGAGCTTCCCCCAAAGAAGTACAAATACTGGAAGATAATTTAGAACATTTTGCCGGAATTGTGAAAAGAGATACCGGAATCGATATTGCAGAATTTGATGGAAGCGGAGCAGCAGGTGGATTAGCTGCAGGACTTTCTATTCTATTTAAATTTCAATTTGTTTCGGGAAGCGAATTTGTGATAAATGCTATAAACCTGAGAACAAAAATTCAAAATGCAGATATTATTATTACCGGTGAAGGGGAATTAAATTCTCAAACAAAATTCGGTAAAATACCATATAAGATCGCAGAAATTGCTAAAGAATATAAAAGACCAGTTATTGGTATTTTTGGCAGCATCACCAAAGATGCCAAAGAGGAATACAAACAGAAATTCCAATATATGTCAGCATTATGTGAACATGGGATTTCCAAAGAAAAAGCTATGCAAAATGCGTATTCATTATTGGTTAGGAAAGTAAAAATGATATTTGAAGAGATTCAATTAAATTAATATTCGGAGAAAAAATGAAACCAAAAATATTTGTTACACGAATGTTGCCTGACCACGTAATGGAAAAGCTAAATGATCATTTTAAAGTGAATGTAAATCCTAATGACAGAGTGCTTTCCAAAGAAGAAATAATGCGGGGAACATCAAATTGTGATATACTTTTATGTTCACTTTCAGACACAATAGATTCAGACATTATTTCCTGTAATCCGAATTTAAAGGGAATTGTAAATTATGCGGTCGGTTACAATAATATCGATGTTAAATGCGCAACAAAATTGAAAATTCCGGTTACAAATACACCGGGAGTTCTTACGGAAACAACTGCTGATATGGCTTGGTCATTGATGTTCAGTGTCGCCAGACGAATCGTGGAATCTGATAAATTTGTGCGGGAAGGCAAGTTCAAAGGTTGGGCTCCTAAATTATTTTTAGGTGCGGATATTTATGGGAAAACACTCGGTATTATCGGTGCCGGAAGAATTGGAATTGCAGTTGCCAAACGCACTTCAGGATTTAACATGAAAATTCTTTATTCTGATGATAACTCAAATATCGAAAACACGATCAAGGCAGAAAAAGTTGATCTTGAAACACTGCTTAAAAATTCTGATTTCGTCTCTCTTCATGTTCCCATGTTACCGGAGACGAAACACCTGATCGGGGAAAAAGAATTGCGGATGATGAAAAACACAGCCATTCTCATCAATACTTCCAGAGGTGCGGTAATTGATGAAAAGATGCTTCTGATAGCTTTGCAGAAAAATTGGATAGCCGGTGCCGGCTTAGATGTGTATGAAAATGAACCAAAATTAATTGAAGGTTTAATCGAGTGTGATAATGTTGTTCTCGCTCCGCATATTGCCAGCGCTTCTGTGGAAACCAGAACCAATATGGGAATGATTGCAGTTGAAAATGCCATTGCTATCCGGCAGGGAAAGAAACCACCGCAAATCGTGAATGGGGAAATTTATGGAAAATAATTTTGGAAAAATAAAAGCGTGGATCAAACTGCTCTCTGCTCCTGAGATCGGGCATGCAACTGCGATAAGACTTGTAAAAACTCTCGGAGAACCAATTAATTTTATTAATGATACATCACAACTAACCGATATAGAATTTATTTCTGAGATTGCAAAAGAACATCTATCAAATATAAAAGAGCCGGAAAACTGGGGAAATATTTGTGATCTTATCGAACAATACGATATAAAATTTGTTTCCATATTAGATGATGAATATCCCGAACCTCTTAAAAATATCTTTGACCCACCTCCATTCCTGTTTTATCGGGGAACAATTAAAAAAGATGATTTCCGGCGCGCGCTCGGCGTTGTAGGCACCAGAAAAGCAAGTAATTACGGCAAGCTGATGACAAAAAAAATAGTGCAGGATTTGGCCGGATCAGGCTTTACGATAGTGAGTGGATTGGCTTATGGAATCGATACAATATCGCATCTCGCAGCTTTGGAAAGTGGAGCCAGAACTTATGCCGTGATGGGAACGGGAGTTGATCAGATCTATCCTTCCCGAAATAGAGAACTGGCAGAACGAATCATAGAAAATGGTGTCTTGATCTCTGAATTTATTCCGGGAAGCAAAGCAGAAAAATGGAATTTCCCGATTAGAAACAGAATAATAAGCGGACTTTCTTTAGGTAGTTTAATAATAGAAGGAAGTAAGAAAAGCGGAGCACTACTCACGGCAAAGTTTACCATGGATCAAAACAGAGATGTATTTGCTTTGCCGGGTGATGTGAACCGTCCGCAAGCGGAAGGACCCAACTACCTGATAAAACTCGGTGCAAAAATAGTAACAAAAGCAACAGATATTTTAGAAGAATATGAACTTGCAATGGATCAGCAGCAAAGATTTTTCCCTGAAATAAATGAAAGAGAAGAACAAATATATCAAATCCTGCTGCAAAATAAACCGGAAACTCATTTTGATAAATTAATAGTTGAAACCGGTTTTACAGTCGGTGAAATTTCTACAATTCTACTCTCACTCGAATTAAAGAATGTAGTTAAAAAAGTGCCGGGGAATAAGATCGTGCCGTTGTATTGACTCACCCTGCTATCCCTCTCTTCTCATAAAATCGAAAAGAGGGACATAAGAATATGTGAGAGAAATATGAAGGAAATATGAAAGAAGATATTAGAGATGTTTGTAGAAGATTCAGGAAGAATCAAACCAAAGCTGAGAAGGCTTTTTGGAAAGTCGTTCGAAATAGACAAGTTGATGAATATAAAATTCTAAGACAATATCCAATAAGATTTGAATGGAATGATCAAATCAGATTCTTCATTGCAGATTTCTACTGCCATGAAGCAAAATTTGTTATCGAAATCGATGGTGGAATTCATGAAACTCAAAAAGAATACGATAAAATGAGAGAGCATATCATTGAATCACTTGGATTTCATGTTATCAGATTTTCCAATGATGAAGTTCTTTATCACATTAAGGATGTTGTAGAAAGATTAAAAAAATCTTTCATAAAAAATAATTCGCTCCCCTTCTATGTTGGAGAGAAGGGGCTGGGGGATGAGTAATTTTTTTGTATTGACTAAAAACGAGTTAAAAAGTTGAAATGATTTTGTTTGATTTAATGACTTAATAAGTTATGCGTTATTTAGAAATAATTATTAAAGAGATTTCGGAAGAATATGGATTTTTCCGAGTAATGTAATTTTTATCGCAAATTAATTTGGGAGGTTTATGATGTCATTATTTGATATTGTAAGTAAGAATATTTTAAAACAAATTCCTGAAGATTCATTTAAATTAGAAAAAGACATTCAGAACTTGATAGAAACAAATTTAAAGGAAATGTTTAATTTGGAATTTATTAGATCGGAATTCACGATTAAAAACAACAGAATAGACACTCTTGCTTATAACAGTGAATCGAAATCTTTTATAATAATTGAATATAAAAGAGAGCGAAATTTCAGTGTAATTGATCAAGGATATGCATATCTTTCATTGTTGATAAATAATAAAGCAGAATTTATTGTGGAGTATAATGAACGATTAAATCAAAGTTTGAAAAGAGGAGAAATAGATTGGTCACAGACGAGAATCATTTTTGTTGCTCCATCTTTTACAGATCATCAAAAACAGGCGATTAATTTTAAAGATATGCCTTTTGAACTGTGGGAAATTAAGAAGTTCAAGAATCGAATTGTATCAATTGAGCAAATTAAAAAAAGCAAAACTACAGAATCCATAAAAACATTTGGTGGTATAAGTAAAGAACTGAGCGAAGTTACTAAAACAATAAAGGTATATACTGAAGAAGATCACATGAATTATGGTTCTGAGTTTGTTAAGGAATTGTATAAAACTTTTAAGAATGCTATCTTAAATATAGGTAATATGGAAATTACACCTTTTCACTCATATATTGCCTTCAAATCTAAAACCAATATAATTGACATTGAAATACAACGAAATGCATTAAAGTTTTGGATAAATATGAAAAAAAACTTTCTTGATGATCCCAAACATATTATGCGTGACGTTTCAAATATTGGCAGATTTGGTAACGGTGATTATGAATTGAAAATTACCAATGATGAAAACATTGAATACATTATGAGTTTAGTAAAACAAAGCTATTTAAAGAATAAAAATTAGTATTCTGGATAGTACATTTCGTGGGTAAGAGTTAATGAAACACACACAAGCGGCTTATGTAACTGTAATCCGGATTAAACATAAATAGATGAGCTAACTTAACGTGAAATAGCAGGTTACTTATGTAACTGTTATGTAACTGGAAGAGTTGCGAGAAAAAGTTCTTGCAATTAATTAATTAGTAAATAAATTGTCAGTGTAATTAAAAAGGGGGGGGGTAAGATGGCAACATCATCATTTGATAAGAAAGTTATTATAAAAGACCATAAAGCAGCAAGATCTCTGTGCAAAAGTCTATCTAGTAAACCTCTTCATACAAAACCTAAATATAATATGCAAAAAGAATTACATGAAGGGGCTAAAGTATTAGCAAAATACCTGTCTCGTTAAGTGATCTATTAAAAAATATTAAGAAGACTCAAATATCTAAATTATTTGAGTCTTTTTCTTGTGAGCAAAATTCAGATGTAGAATTTTTTCTAAAAAACAAATCTGTTGATTTTGAAACACATGCGAAAAGTAGAACATACTTGATCTTTGACACCGATCTACTTGGAAAAAACCAATTTGATATTTTAGGATATTACTCGCTTGCCTTAAAGCCAATTACGATAGATATTTCATCAGTTTCAAAAAGTCAATTGAAAAAATTAGATGGTTTGTACAAAAATAAGTATGAATTTTGCAGCTTCCTAATAGGACAATTATCTCGTAATGATAATGTAGAAAAAGATTTAATAAATGGAAAAGAGATTCTTGATTTTGCTTTATCAACAATAGATTATGCTAAACAAATAATTGGTGGTAGAATTGCTTTTCTCGAATGCGAAGCAATTCCGGGTATAATTGGTTTCTATAAGAACAATGGATTTTCTACGATTCAAACTTCTGATAAAAAAGACGATCTATTGCAGTTTTATAAATTAATTTCTTAATAATTTAGTTTTAATAAGAACTTATAACCCCAAGAGAATTTCTCTTGGCCGCAGGGTTGCCGCAAGGCAACCTTTGCTTTTATAAAATTTTATCCATCAGTTGACACTGCACAAAAATATCTATATTTTGCGTAGACTTTGTTTAGCCTGCACAATCCCTGTGCATAGAATAAATACTGTGCACAATAATTAATGTTTGTTGTGCAATGGAGTATTGAAATGCACTTTGTTTGTGCATGATGAGTAAAATGATATAACAAACAAAAAACTCCGCATAAAAAAATGCGGAGTTTTTATCTTCTGATCAAGTTTATGGTTGCCGTATCTTCTTATTGGTTTTTTCTTTATGCTTACAAATATGAATATATCGACGATTCGCAGAATCAGCAAATTTATAGATAACATTTTTCAGATCAGAAATATCCCAGATCTTCCTAAATTCAAGATCATTGGTTAATCTGTCACTAAGAATATATAGTTCCTTATTTTCAGGATCAAATTTTATATCATCAGCATCAATATCCAACCGGCTTTCCTCAAAAATCTGATTTAAGAAGTCAATAACTGTGTAAGCAAAGTGATTTTTGAGATCGACAATATTTTCTGCGTTGTTAATTTTGTTTCTAAACTTGTGAATGCATTCGTTTCCCAGTGTGCTAAATGAAATTTGATTTTCCATAAATCCTCCATAAATTTTTCCAATTGATTTATATGTAAATTGTATTTCTTTTCTTTGAATCATAAGATATTTTTAGGATTTAATGATTTTATGTCAACAAATGTTTTGGATAATTGTTTCATATTTATTTCCAATTAAATTGTAATATTGTGCATACTAAGTATTGAACAGACTCTACTTGACATCAGAGCGGGAAAATTGATTTTCTACCAACTAAAGAGGATAGAAATGAAAAAGAGAAAAACAAAGATAACAAGAAATTATTTAATGCATCCTGCCGGATCGGTTCTCATTGAAACAGGTAATACAAAGGTTATTTGCACGGCAACTGTAGAAAAAGGTGTTCCATCATTTTTAAGAGATGCAGAACCTAAACAAGGTTGGTTGACAGCAGAATACAACATGCTTCCGGGTGCTTCCGATTCCAGATTCCGAAGAGAACGTAAAGGGATAAAAGGCAGAACGGCAGAGATACAAAGACTTATCGGTCGTTCATTGCGCGCAGTTGTGGATCTCACAAAATTTCCCGGATATCAGATCATGATAGATTGTGATGTTATTCAGGCGGATGGCGGAACCAGAACGGCATCTGTAACGGGTGCTTGCGTTGCTCTTCACGATGCGCTTTCCAAAATGAAAGAAAATAACCAATTAGAAAATGATCCGTTTAAAGAATGGGTGGCAGCTATAAGTGTTGGCATTGTGGATGGAAAGCCGGTATTAGATCTTTGTTATGAGGAAGATTCCAATGCGGATGTTGATATGAATGTTGTGATGACCGAAAGTGGAAAGTTCATTGAAATTCAGGGGACTGCGGAAGCAGAACCATTTGATGATAATGAGCTTGCAATTATGCTTAAAGAGGCAAAAACCGGCATTATGGAATTGATAAAATATCAGAAAAAAGTTATTAAGGATAATTGATGATGTATTGCTTTTGCTTGACATCATTCAGCCGGAAAAGGAGAAAGTTCTTTTAATAAATTTGGATAGGATAAAAAATGTTTAGAAAGAAAGAAAAAAAGATAAAACGTAAAAAAAATATATTTCAGGATTATTTGGAAGCAATTCTTTTTGCCTTTGTTGTGGCAATGCTCATCCGCAATTACACGATCCAGAATTTTAAGATTCCATCATCTTCAATGGAAAAAACACTTCTCATCGGCGATTACCTTATCGGGAATAAACTGAAGTATTTTTTTACTGATCCCGAGCAGGGAGATATTGTAATATTCTATTATCCTGCCGACCCTGAAGAACCACAACCGAGAGAAGATTTTGCAAAGATATTGGGTCCGATCTACTTCAATAAAACAAGCTGGCTGCCAAAATGGCATCAGAAGAAAAATGTGGTTAAGCGTGTTATTGGAATGCCCGGAGATGTTATTGAGGTTAAGAATAAATTAGTGTATGTAAATGGTGAAGAGTACAAATTCGGTGCTGAACAATATATAGATAACAGGAACATTCCGCGCAGTGAAGGCAGAATTTACTGGGACAACGAATTTATGGGCAGCCGCGATAATTTCGGACCTGTAACAGTGCCGGAAAATGAATATTTTGTTATGGGTGATAATCGAGATGTAAGCGGTGACAGCCGTTATTGGGGATTTCTGCCGCGTGAAGATATTGCCGGAACTCCGGCAATTGTAACATTCTCGGTTGGAGAAAAACCAATTGAAACATACCGTGATTTTGTACTCAAGTATCAAAGACATCTAAAAGGAAGATCTTCCGTAAGATGGAAAAGAACACTCAAGCTGATCAAGTGATCGGTTATGTTTATATTCATGTTCCTTTTTGTCTAAAGAAATGTAATTATTGTTCTTTTTTTTCTGTCGAATTTTCCAAGGAAGCAAGTTGCAGATTTGTTGAATATTTAATAAAAGAAATAAATTTATTCAAACAAAAATACTCTATAAAACCAAAAACAATTTACTTTGGCGGAGGCACACCTTCACTTCTCACAGCCGTGCAGATCAATTCGATAATTTCACAATTTGATATTTCAAAAGTGGAAGAGATCACACTCGAATGTAATCCTGTAAACATTGATGATAAGTTTGTAGATGAGTTGAAATCAACACCGATTAATAGAATAAGTTTGGGAGCGCAATCGTTTTTGGATAGCGAACTGAAAATTCTGGGGCGGCTTCATAATGCAGATAAAATTGGGAATGCTTACAAAATATTACGTGTTTATGGATATGAAAATATTTCCCTCGATCTAATCTACGGTTTGCCGAACCAAACCCAAGAAGATGTTGAATTTTCTCTAAATAAAATAATACAATTTGAGCCGGAACATATTTCTACTTATTGTTTAAGTTTGGAAAAGGATGTTCCTTTGTTTTCCAGAATAGATCAGATTCCCGCTGATGAAACAGTTGCTGAGTTTTATTATCATATTCGCGCCAAATTGATCTCTGCCGGATTTGAGCATTATGAGATTTCCAATTTTGCAAAAAAGGGTTTTATTTCCAAACATAATCTGTGTTATTGGAATGATGAATATTATCTTGGTCTCGGACCATCGGCTGCCGGATATTTAAATAATTGTCATCCTAAGTGTCCCGATGAAATCGGGATGTATCGAAGGATAAATGATGAAGAAAATATAATATATCGTTACACAAATCCGGCAAATATAAAAGAATATTACAAAATGCTGGATGGAAATATGATCATGACAGATAAAACTATCTTAAACGAAAATGATCATGAGAAGGAATATATCTTTTTAGGATTGCGTAAAGCTGCCGGATTGGATTTGAAAGATTTTGAAACTAAATTTGAAACTGATTTTACAGAAAAATATGATCGTGTAATTAATAAATTCAATAATTTACTTGAAATCAATGATAAAAAACTGAAACTGAAACCGGAAGCTTATTTTATTTCAAATGAGATATTTTCGGAGTTTATGTAGAGCGATCGCCCCGATCGCTCAAACACGTTCAAGGTGAACGTGGCACAACCGGAAGTAAAACGATCGCCCCGATCGCTCAAACACGTTCAAGGTGAGAACGTGGCACAATTGATGTAGAACGGTCACCTTGACCGTTAAATTAAGTTTAATGTAAATCCGGCAAAAGGTTAAAATTATTATGAAAGATAAAAACAATTTAAGCTACAAGGAATTCCATCGCAGGAATTTACCTCACATTCAACCACAAGATGGTATTCTATTTGTCACATACTGTTTACACAACATTCTTCCACTATCAATTCGAAACAAAATTAGGAATAATAGAAAAAATTTTGCTGATAATTTCCTGGTTTACGATGATTATCTCGATTTTTGCAAAGAAGGTTCAAAATTACTTTCTATCGATGAATTCGCTCAAATCGTTTATGATAATTTGCTTAAAATGAATCATATCCAATATGAGCTTTTCTGTTTCTGTATAATGCCAAATCATGTTCACGTATTGTTAAAACCAAATTCAGATGCTGATGATAATCTGTTTTCAATTGCAAAAATAATGCATGGTCACAAGGGGATAACAGCCAAGAAGATTAACAAAGCTTTTAATCGACAAGGTCATTTCTGGCATAGTGAATATTACGACCATTATATCCGAAATGATACTGAATTCTATAATATTGCTTGGTATATAATCAATAATCCAGTTAAGGCAAATCTGGTATCAGAAATAAAAAAATGGAAATATATCTGGATAGAAAAACAGTTAGATTATGAATTGGGATTGGATCTTTTGTAGAGCGATCGCCCCGATCGTTCAAACACGTTCAAGAGTGAATGTGGCACAACTGGAAGTAGAGCGATCGCCTCGATCGTTCAAACACGTTCAAGGTGAACGTGGTACACCCGGAAGTAAAGCGATCACCTCGATCGTTCGAACCAGTTCAAGGTGAACGTGTCACAACCGGAAGTAAAGTGATCGCCCCGATCGTTAAAGCACGTTCAGGGTGAACGTGGTACACCCGGAAGTAAAGTGATCACCTCGATCGTTCAAACACGTTCAGGGTGAACGTGGTACAAAAAGGAAAAATATGAAATATTTAATTGTTATTCTAATTTTAATAATATCTATCTCTGCATTTGCAGAGATACTTATACCGATGGATATGACGCAAAGCAATCACCTTAAAGCGTATGGAATCGCTTTTACAGCTTTGAAGCAGCAGATCACAGTAAAATGGCTTTTAAACTACCGTGGCGGTTCTTACCTGATTCCGGATATTCAAGAGATGGAAGGTTTGTGCAATATTCGTGGTGTGGATTATGAGAAAATAACTTCTGCGGAATATGCTTCAATTTTGGCGGAGATCGAGCAGAATAATATGGATGTGGTAGTTTTGGAAAAGGAACCTGAAATCGCTATTTATACTCCTCCGAATTCGCAGCCCTGGGATGACGCAGTAACTTTGGCATTAACTTATGCCGAGATAGAATATGAAACGGTTTGGGATGAGGAAGTTCTTTTGGGAGAGCTGGATAAATATGATTGGCTGCATCTTCATCATGAGGATTTTACCGGGCAATATGGGAAATTTTATTCAAGTTATCGTAACGCAAACTGGTATAAAGAAGATGTTCGATTGAATGAGGAATTGGCTTCAAGGTTGGGTTTTAATAAAGTTTGGAAGCTGAAGCATGCTGTTGCTGAGAAGATACGTATGTATGTGAAGAATGGCGGCTTCCTATTTGCCATGTGTGCCGCAACCGATACTTATGATATTGCTCTCGCAGCAGGGAACACCGATATCTGTACTGAAGTTTTTGATGGAGATGGAATTGATGCTGAATACCAAAAGAAATTAGATTATTCCCGTACATTTGCTTTCACCGATTTTGATCTGCTTCCCAATCCCTACAGATATGAATTCTCCACGATCGATGCGAGTGATTATGCTAAATTACGCGGAGCAGAAGCTGACTTCTTCCAACTTTTTGATTTCTCGGCAAAATATGATCCGGTTCCTACAATGCTTACACAATGTCACACAAATATGATCAATGGATTTTTGGGGCAGACCACCTCCTTTCATAAAAAATATGTTAAGAAAAGTGTGATAATTCTGGGGGAATCTCCCGGATTAGACGAAGTGAAATATTTACATGGAAACTTTGGGAAAGGAACTTTCACATTCTATGGAGGACATGATCCGGAAGATTATCAGCATAGAATCGGTGATCCCGAAACAGTTCTTGATCTGCATAAAAATTCACCCGGCTACAGATTGATATTGAATAATATCCTATTTCCGGCAGCCGAGAAAAAGAAATTGAAAACGTAATTAGTAACGATTGATTTAAAATAAATCTCCGCTATTTGAATACATTCTGCATGAATACATTCTGCATGAAGAACAGTGCAACATAAGCTAATATTGCTGCTGCAACCGGTGTTGCAACCCAGCCCACACTTATCTGACCGAGTTTTTTAAAATTGATGTTTCTTCCTCCTTTTGCTAAACTGATTCCCATTACAGCACCGACTACAGCTTGCGAGGAAGAGACCGGAACCAATGGGAATGCCGGTAAATGAAGTGAAGTAAGAAAATTGTGTAATCCTTGAGACGCGAACAAAAATAATGTAATCGAGCTTGCCAGAACAACAACGAATGCTGTTACGGGTGAGAGCTTGAATATCCCTGATCCAACCGTCATCATTACTTTTCTGGAATAGGTAAAAACTCCGATTGCTATTGCAATTCCACCAATTAAAAATAGTTGTTGGATAGACGAAAGATGGAATAATCCGGCTAAAGAAATATCTTTGAATGGTGAAGAATTAATAAAAACACCCATTACATTACCAATATTATTTGCACCCAGACTGTAAGAACCAAATGCTCCCACAATCAGTAATCCAATTCGTGTGTAATAATCTAAACGCATTAAATGTATTTTGGAATGTTCGACAATTCTCTTTGTTATATGAAAAAGCAGGAAAGCAAAAATTGCAGATAAGATAGGAGAAAACACCCAGGTTCCTACGATCTTGGTTAATGAATTCATGCTTGTAGCTGTATGTGAAAAGAAGTTCCAGCCAATAATTGCGCCAACAATAGCTTGAGATGTAGAAACCGGTAAGCCGGCTTTAGTCATCCACAAAACTGTGACTGCGGCTGCTAAGGCAACAATAAATGCTCCGGCCAACTGATTCACAGCACCCAATTTACCCAAAGTGTGAGAAGCGCCGGCACCACTTACTACAGCTCCGAGAATAATGAATAAACTGCAAATTAATGCTGCAGTTTTAAATTTGATCATCTTTGTATCGACAGCTGTTCCGAATATATTTGCCGCATCATTTGCACCCAGCGACCATCCCAAGAAGAGACCACTGGACAAGAAAAATATAATTGTTAACATAAAATTATTCTTCCGAAGATAAAATTAGATTCTGCGTTTAATAGCATAAACAGATAATCGTTCAGCTACGGATTCGGATACATCTGAAACTAAGGCGATCTTTTCAGCAAAATATCTCATATGAACTTTCTGGCTGAAACCTTCGATCTCATTACTATTAAATATAGTTCTTTTTAAATGTTCTTCCACATCATCTGCTTCATGTTCATAAAAATGGACTTTATTCACGTAATTACTAACCATCCCGATTTCTCGAAAGAAAGCCCGAGTTGCTTTTACTACTTCTTCTACTGTTTTGGAAGAAAGTTCAGCAAGTTCAATAAAGTCGCTTTTAAGGAATTCAGGAATTTCGGGATTTTCAATGGAAAATTGTTCTAATACTTTTTCGCAGACATCAACTATATCATCAAGAGTTTCCAGAAGCCCTAATACATCTCCGCGAGATTCCGGGATCAGCATGTAAGTGTAAAGTCTGTGTTTAATATCACGTCGGACATTATCTGCATCGCTTTCTAAAGCTGTAATATCTCGATAAGTTCTTTCAAATTTATCTTTTTTACCTGATACATAAGCTTTTACGCCTTCATAAAAGATCAATCCTGCTGTGGTTACCCGATCGAGATAACCATCGATATCTCCTTCTAATTGTTTTGATTTGCTATTAAAAAATTTTGGCATAGTTAGCTCCTGTATTTTGTGAGAGTTCATTTTCTATCAAAGTACATATTGTTTTTATTTGTATTTCATTAGAAATTGTACTAAATAATTTTGATAGTTTTATATTTATAAAATCATCAATCATTATATCCTCCAATGTCTCACATAAAGTATTTCCAAGATAACAAGGTGATAAGTCAAGCTATTTATGATTTTTGTTAATTTAATATATTATAAAAAGATATATTCATTGTATGGGCAAAAAAATCTGGACAAAGTAACTTATGGAATCTTTTTGACACTGAAAAAAATCAACAGGAGACGGTATGGTGACGAAAGAAGAAAAAGTCGTAGAACCTGAAAAGGTTAAGAACACTTCCGAAGAGAAGATTGAACAAAAAGCAAAACAAAATGAGGAATTAACAACTGAAAAACCAGAAGAAACAAAAGAAAAACCTCAAAATGAAACAAAAGAAGAAATTAAGGAAGAAGTAAAAGAAGAAATAAAAGAAGAAGTAGAAGAAGTAGTAGTAGAAGATGATCAACCTGAAGAAACTGCAGGTGAAAATTTTGAACAGATGTTAGAAGATTCACTTGTTAATATCAAGCAATTTGAAATTGGCGACAAAGTATCCGGTGAGATCATTAATATTACAGATTCTTACATATTTGTAACACTTGGCGGTAAAAGAGATGTTTATGCCGAGAAGCAAGACTACATTGATAAATCCGGTAAATTATCTTTTAAAATAGGTGATACCTTAGAAGGTTATATTGTAAAAGATACTGAAACAGAAACACTCATTGCAAAAAGTCTTATATCGGTAAACCTGAACATTCTTCACGATGCGTTTGAAGAAAAAATTCCGGTTAACGGCAAAGTGCAATCTATGACCAAAGGCGGATATATAATAGATATTTCAGGGATCAAGGCTTTCTGCCCGATCTCTCATATAGATGATAAAATAGTTATTGAACCAAAGAAATTCATGAACGAAACTTATGATTTCAGGATCATTGATTTCAAAGATAAAGGACGCAATATTGTTGTTTCAAGAAAGAAGATCCTGAATGCAGAAAAAAAGAAACTGCGAAAAGAGGTATTAAAAGAACTTGAACTTGGTTCTATTGTAGAAGGTGTAGTTACAAGACTCACAAATTTTGGTGCTTTTATTGAT
Source organism: Candidatus Cloacimonadota bacterium (assembly GCA_030600585.1). Taxonomy (GTDB): domain Bacteria; phylum Cloacimonadota; class Cloacimonadia; order Cloacimonadales; family TCS61; genus Tenebribacter. The sequence continues at coordinate 19,942 of JAUVLU010000015.1, forward strand.
ATTGGTGGAGTTGATGGTCTTTTACATATTTCACAATTTTCATGGGGTCATATAGACTCACCATCCGAGATATTAAATATTGGTGATAAGGTAAAAGCTAAAATCATCAAGATCAAAGGTGAGAAGATTTCATTAAGTATGAAAGCACTTCAGGAGAATCCTGTTGATGCGGCACTTCGCGAATTAACTGAAGGGGAAGTTTTAACATGTAAAGTTGTACGAAATCTTTCTTTCGGATCATTTGTTGAGATCAAGCCGGGAGTAGAGGGATTAATTCCAATTTCAGAGTTATCTCGAGGAAGACGCATAAATAATCCTTCGGAAGTAGTGAATGAAGGTGATATTGTAAAAGCTCAGATAATGAAAATTAATATTGACAAGCATAAGATTTCTTTATCACTTAAAGCACTTCAACCGGATCCATGGGATATTATTGGAGAAACTATTAACGAGAATGATGTTATTACCGGTGTGATCGAAAACGTTGTAAACTTTGGTGCTTTTATCAAGATCGGTGATGGACTTACAGGTCTTTTGCCTGCATCTAAATTAAAAATTGCAAAAGTAGATCTGGATAGTAAGAACGTTGGCGAAGAATTTAAAGTGCGTGTTGTAAAAATTGATAAAGCTGCAAAAAGAATATCTCTTGAGCCAACTAATATGCCTGAATCTTTTGAAGATGATAAAAATGGCTGGCATAAATATAAAAGAGAGCAGAAACAAAAAGATCACATTGACGAAGATAATCCGTTTGCAAATCTATAAACGAACGATAATATATAAAAAGCCTGCTGAATTTTCAGCAGGCTTTTTTTTTATTCATCCTTCATTTTATCGTTTAATGATTCCACACCTTTTTTGAAACCAATGTAACTGATTACCGAAACGATCCCGGCTAAAATGACATGAAGAACAGCTTTTGTAGATTTTTTCATGAATATAATTTCGTTAACATTAAGGATTATCTTTATTCAATTCTGAATTCAAAAACCTGTTGTGAACCTTTGTCGTTATAATCATCACAAATCAGGAGATAATACTCAGTTCCGAGTATAACATCAACTTCGGCAGGTAGTTCTTTCCAGCCACTTGCAACATCGAGCTTATCATTTGCATTCAGTGTGTATAGTCTGATCACCGGTGTTATCCCTGTATAATCTTTCGCCATTAGTTTTAGTTTATTTGCCTTATCGATCTTGATCTTGTAGTAATCATTATCGCCCTGTGGAAAAATTGCGAGTTTTAGTGTATCTCCACGAGAGACGGATTTTGCAGTTTTAAAATCATTATTTGGTTCGTTGATATCCATTTCATCCAGGAATTCCACTAAGAAGCTGAAGGGAGTTTCGGAAGATTTATCATTATAATCATCATGCAGTGGAATGTAATATTCCCCAGGTTCTGTAACTGCACAGGCATCAGGAAGTTTTTGCCAGTCTCTTATCTTTTGGATTTTCGGGTCTGCCCATTCGTCATAAATTGCATAATAGATTACCGGTGTAATTCCTTGGGGAACATCCTTGGATTTCACAAGAAGATAACCCTGCTTTTCTACCTTAACTTTATACCAGTCACGATCACCAGTCGGGAAAATTACAGGTTTTACGGTCGTTCCAAACTCGATAGCAGTAGCTACCTCAGGACTGTTATTAGGTTCTCCTGCGTCAAATTCCGGAATAAAATCTACCTTTATCTGGATCGGCTCTTTGGATTCTTTGTCGTGGTGATTATCAATGATAGCAAAATAATAAGTTCCTGCTTCGGGAATGAATAAAGCATTAGGCAGCTTACACCACTTTTTGAGCCATTTTACTTTGCTACCTTCCCATTCCTGGAATAATGCGTAACCCACTTCCAGTACTAAACCTTCAGGAACCTGACTTGCCTGAATTTTCAGATATCCCTGCTCGGTAAGATCGACTTTGAACCAGTCAATATCTTTAACAGGACTGATCTTGATCGAGAATGGCTTTCCAATGGCTATCTCATTTGCCAGGTCAATGGAATTATTCGGTTCCTTTTCTTTGCTTGCTCCTCCACCTCCACAACCACTATTGAAGATGGTTACAGTAAGAACAATAATTAATAAAAATAAAATTGATCTGTTTTGTTTAAACATGTTTTCCCCCTCTTTCTTTATTTCTTAGGCATTTTCGAAAATGCAATTACGAAATAAGAAAATAATAAAGTAAGTGTCAAGTTGTTTAGTTTGTGTAAATTTAGATGGTTTGTTTTTATCGGGGAAAAAAAATAGGGTAGATCGGTGATCTACCCCTACAACAAATTTTCTTGTTCGTTTTTGCCTGCCTTGGCGTAGTCCCGAGTGTTTTCAGGACGAAGACTGGTTCGCTGCTAATCTTTGATTTTATAACTCAAATTTCACATTAAGTTGACGTACCGCAAGTGTGTCATCCACACGTTTAACCGGAGTATTCAGCGGAGCATTTTTCAGAAGTTCAGGATTCTCTTCACATTCTTTTGCAATTTCTATCATTGCGTTAATAAATTCATCCAGAGTTTCTTTGCTCTCCGTTTCTGTAGGTTCTATCATCATAGCTTCATGTACGATAAGCGGGAAATAAATTGTGGGAGCATGATAACCTTTATCCAAAATGCGTTTGGCAATATCAAGTGTTTTGATGTCGTATTTTTCCTTCTGCCAAACTCCACTTGCTACAAATTCATGCATACAATATTGATCTTTAAAAGGAATATCATAATATTTCTCCAGTTTTTTCTGAATATAATTTGCATTGATAACCGCATTCTCAGAAACACGTTCTAACCCTTCTGCACCTAACATTTTAATATAGATATATGCTCGGAAATTTACTGCAAAATTACCAAAGAAAGGATGTACTTTTCCCAGGGAAGTATCTTCATGACTGTAATCCAGAAAGTATTTATCATCTTTTTTATTTATCATTGGAGCCGGTAGGAATTTTACAAGATCTTCACGAACACCGATTGGACCGGAACCGGGACCGCCGCCGCCGTGTGGAGTTGCAAAAGTTTTGTGCAAATTAAAATGCATAATATCAAAACCGATCTCACCGGGTTTAACAATTCCCATAATAGCGTTGAAGTTAGCACCATCCATATACATAAGTCCATCTACACTATGTATGATCTCTGCAATTTCATCAATTTGAGTTTCAAATAATCCAAGTGTATTTGGATTTGTAAGCATGAATCCGGCAGTGTTTTCATCAACATGAACTTTCAGGTCTTCAATATCGACCAGACCTTTATTATTGGATTTGATCTCAACGACTTTAAAACCGGCAAGAATTACACTGGCGGGGTTTGTACCATGAGCAGAATCCGGTAATATTATCTTATTTTTATGTGAATTTCCATTAGCTTCATGATAAGCTTTTATGACTTTAAGTCCGGTAAATTCACCATGTGCACCGGCGACCGGTTGCAGAGTTACGTCTGCAAATCCGGAAATTTCAGCCAGATCGTTTTGCAGTTCATACATTATTTCCAATGCGCCTTGAGTTGTATTTTCGCTTTGGAATGGATGCAGATCATTGAAAGCACTATTTCTCGCTAATGTTTCATTTAATTTAGGGTTATATTTCATTGTGCAGGAGCCGAGCGGATAAAATCCTTTTTCTATACAGTGGTTCATTTGAGACAGTTCTATGAAATGCCGCATCACATCGAGTTCACTCACCTGTGGAAGTTTTATATCTTGAGCACGTTGAAATTTCTTTGGAATACAATTATTAATTTTTACATCATTTTTGGGAAGAGTGTAACCTTTTCTGCCTTCAGATTGAATTTCAAATATTGTCTTAGCCATTGGTCACCTCCCGAAGAGAATTTATTAATTCATCCAGATCACACTTCCTTTTCTTCTCCGTTACAGCTATCATCAACATATTATCATAGCCGAATTTTTTCATATCGATGCCGGGGAAGATGTTTCTATCTTCTAATTTAGCGATGATCTTACTGGCAGGAATCGGAGTTTTAACTATGAATTCTTTGAAAAAAGGAGCATCAAATGCCATTGAAAATCCATCCAGTTTAGAAATTTCTTCTGCCAGATAATGAGCTTTTGTTACAGAGTAATCAGCAACTTCTTTCAAACCTTCTTTCCCCATTAAACACATATAGACAGCAGCAGTGAGATTACATAAAGCTTCATTAGAACAAATATTGGAAGTTGCTTTTGCACGACGAATATGTTGTTCACGGGCTTGCAAGGTCAAGCAGTAAGAACGGTTGCCGTCGGCATCGAGAGTTGCACCTACAATTCTGCCCGGCATTGTACGTGCAAGTTTAGAAGTTGCAGCTAAAAATCCGAGAAGAGGACCTCCGTAATTCATTGCATTGCCAAGTGCCTGTCCTTCACCTACCACAATATCGGCATTATATTCGGAAGGAGCATTAAGAAGAGCAAGTGAGATAGGGTCGGCAGCAACAATGAACAAAGCTTTTTTAGCAGAATGAGTTATCTCTTCCACTGCAAAAGCATCTTCTATATTTCCAAAGAAATTTGGTGTTTGCAAGAGAACACATCCGGTTTTATCATCCACATTTGCTTTGAGTTCATCAAGATCGATAAGTCCATTTTTTTGTGGAATTATCACCAACTCGATCCCGATATCTTCGGTGTATGTTTTTATAACTTTTAAATAAAGCGGGTTGATAGTTCCGGCAATAACAGCTTTATATTTTTTAGTTTTTCTTACAGCCATCAAAATTGCTTCGGCAGCAGCAGATGCGCCATCATACATTCCTGCATTAGAAATATCCATTCCTGTAAGATCGCAGATCATTGTTTGATATTCGTAAATATACTGCAATGTTCCCTGGCTAACTTCTGCCTGGTAAGGAGTATAGGCAGTATGAAATTCAGGGCGAAGTATAATGTGATCGACAGCAGCAGGAATAAAATGATTATAAATACCGCCGCCGAGAAATGAATTTGCATTTGCTTTGTTTTTGGCAGCAAGTTCTGATATCTTGTTTGTGATCTCCATTTCGGAATATGCTTCATCCAAATTAATAGGATCTTCAAGTTGGAATTTACCGAGAATACCGGTAAGAAGTTCTTTAGAATTTTTAACACCAATTTCAGCCAGCATCTTCTTCCTTTCAATATCAGTATTAGAAATATACGGCATGAATTTCCTCCATTAATTACTTTATTTTTTTATACAAATTTTTAATGCTCAGCTTTCTGTCAAATGAAAAGGTAATTTTGCTGTCAAACACTTTGCCAGCCTTTATATCTCAATGCATACCATACTTGACACATTTAATATGCCAAGAATAATGCCTAATATGAAAAAATTTGTTAATAGAGAAAAAGCAATGATTATCTTTGCTTCGATATTCATGATGGCTGCTGTATTTTCATGGACACAGGAAGTTCAAGAGGAAACAAAACCTTATATTGCTGATTCTCTATTCGCAGATTCACTTAAGACTGTTGAAAGCTTTTATCCTGATTCACTTTTTTATACGGCAGACAGCATAGATTACAATGTGGAAAAAGAGATCATACAATTGAGCGGGCATACTTCCGTAACTTATCATACTTCAATTATAAACGCAGATACCATTGCAATTGATCTAAAAAAAGAACAAGCTTTTGCAAAAGGAAAATCTTATTTGCAGGATGGATCTCAGAACATGCTGGGCAGAGATATTTGTTACGATCTTCAAACAAAATGGGGCTTGGTTTCCAGTGGAGCCAGTAAGTTCGATAAGGGTTATTATTACGGCAGCGAGATCAGGAAAATAGATGACGATACTTACGATGTGGACGATGGAATTTTTACAACCTGTAATGCCCTGCATCCGCACTTTTATATTAAAGCAAAGGAATTTCGATTTTATCGGGATGATAAATTTGTAGCAAAACCGATTGTTTTTTATGTAAATCATTTTCCGATTTTTGCATTTCCGTTTGGAACCTTTACTTTGAAACGCGGCAGGCAGTCGGGAATATTGGTTCCTTCTCCGGGTTGGAATAAGAGAAAAGGAAAATACATAGAAAATATTGCTTATTATTTTGCTTATAGAAATCATGCGGATTTCACATTGTCACTAGACTATTTTGAATTGATCGGCTGGGAACTGGGTTTTCGTTCCAAATACAAACAAAGATATGTTCATAATGGTTTTTTTAATGCGATTTTGCAAAAGAAAATAGAGGGACCTGATATTTCTCAATATGAATGGAACATAAAAAACAGGCATCATCACGATTTCGGCAATAAAACTACCTTCGATATGAACCTGAACTTTATAAGCAGTAAAAGGGTTTGGGAAGGAAGTGAAGATATTGATGAACGTCTTGCAGAGCGTATCACATCTTCTATGGAATTTAAAAAACCGCTTTTTAACAGTACCTTAAAAATCTCAGCGAATTATATAGATGATCTGGAAAACAAGACAAAAGACATCACTTTACCCGGTATGTCTTTAATACTACCTTCCAGACCGATTTACGAGTTGTTTGTAGATGAGGTGGATGACATTCCTGATGATGCGTGGTGGGAGAATTTTTCTTATTCCTACAGTATTAAAGCAACTCATGAGGGGAATATTAATGATTCTACAGCCACGATATGGGATGTGCTTTACGATGATACTCTTGGTCCCGATTCAACTTATGCAACAGGGAATCAGCATAATGCCGGAGTGAAGCATAAAGCAAGTTTTTCTTATTCCTACAAAGTTAAAGGATGGCTGAATTTAACTCAATCTGTTTCCGGAAATGAAGCATGGTTTGATAGAGATATGAATGATGTAAAACTCGTGCGGGGGATGGATTACAACACCACTTCTATTTTATCATTTAATCTTTATGGAATGAGAACAATACCCGGGTTTTATGTTTCTGCAGTTCGCCATATAGTTTCTCCCAAAATTAATTTTACTTATCGCCCCGATTTTTCTGATAATGATAGATTCTACAATTTTGGCGGAATTGGTGTTAGCTCTGCTGCAAAAAGCAAGAAGGTGAATTTTTCCCTCGGAAATAAATGGCAGCTTAAACTTGCTGCAACAAAAAATATAAAGGAACGTAAGATAAATGATTTTTTTAATATAACCTCCAGTATCAGTTATGATTATGAGCAGGATAACGGCTTTAGCGATATTTCACATTCATTAAAATTAAAACCGGGCAAGCTCAAATTGGGGATTGTTGACATTTTAACTAATCCATACGGCAGCATATCGCAGGCAACTTATGATCTGGATGTTAATGGCTGGAATCCCCGAGATTGGGAACTGGGTATAACAAACTGGAATTTCAATATAACTTCTGCACTTTCAATTTCCGGTGATGCAAATTATGTAGATTATTTTCCACTTGCAAAAAATGATTTTGTTTCCGGTGATTTTTTTAGAAGTGATTCAATTGATATCGAAACTGAACGAACCATAACTACTTTGGAAGAACTTGATGCATTGGATAAAGAAACAAAGAATTGGTCTTTTACTTTATCACATATTTATAAACTTAATAAAGCACAATATGAAATTAATGATTATACCAGCACTTTGCGGATGTCGGTTTCGGCACGCATCACCAAGAACTGGGCAATTTCTTATGATAATTATATAGATATTGAAGCGGATGAACTCGTATCACACAATTTTACGATCACACGAGATCTGCATTGCTGGAAGATGTATTTTAAATATACAAAACAGGGTGATTACTGGAACTACAGATTCCAACTCTTTAATATCAAACTTCCAGATGCACTCAAATTTCGAACTTCCGATCATAGTTAAATGTTTGCGATATGTGTAACCCAAAGCTCTGTCTTTGAGAGGTATTCCCCTTATTCAGAAAAGGTGGAAGAGAAGTGATCGTTTTCCATCAGAAATGCAGAAAGAAAATGGAAAGCCGACACGTAAAATGGGAACAGAAAAAAGGAAAGAATATGAAAAAAGCTGTTTTTTTGGATCGTGATGGGACTATAAATGCCGATGAGCACGGTTATATAAATAAACCGGATGATCTGCATCTTTATCCTTTTGCAGCAGAATCAATTTTCAAACTGAATCAAATGGGATATCTGGTTTTTGTGGTAACAAATCAGGCAGGAGTTGCTTATGGTTATTTCCAAATTGAAGATGTGGAAAAGATCAATGCTAAAATGGTAAATGATTTGGCAAAAGGAGATGCAAAAGTAGATGAGATTTTCTATTCACCATATCATGTAGATGGCAAAATTGAATCTTTTAACATACAGCACCAGGATAGAAAACCCGATATTGGAATGTTCCTAAAAGCAAAGGACAAATATCATTTTAATACTAAAGAATCATTTGTGATCGGAGATAGATATTCTGATATCGGCTTTGGGAAAAATGCCGGATTGAGAACGATTCTAATTCGTTCCGGCAGCGGGGAAAATGAATTTTTACAAAAAAGAAATGAAACTAAATATAAACCGGATTTTGTGGTGAAAGATCTATCGGTAGCTGTAAAATTAATCGAGGAATTGGAAAATAAATGAAGAAAATAATTAGCATTATTCTATTGGCGATATTGCTCACATCCTGCGGAATGAGCACGGAACCAAATATAAATCTTAATAGACCAACAAACCTTAATGCCGAATGTAATTATGTTCAGGAAGTCACTCTTAGCTGGAATTACGATAATGGAGATGAAACGGGTTTTCTCATTCGGCGAAAAGTCGAGGGCGGAATTTATGCCATAATCGATACATCAGCAGCGGGCGTTTTTGAATATACCGATCTTGATGTTGTCATTGGAACTACTTATTATTATATGGTTGCAGCGTTTTGTGATGAATGCCAAAGTGAGTGGAGCGATGAAGCAAATGTTTTTGTAAAAGAAGGATTTCAAAGCTTGAATTTTGGAACAGATCAAACCCTGGAAGTTGTAACCTGGAATATTGAGAATTTCCCCAAAAATTTAGGTGTAACGGTAGAATATGCAGTTCAAATAATGCGTGGACTGAACGCTGATATTTATGCTCTGCAGGAAATTGAGAGTAATACATATTTTGAAGATCTTATCGAAACACTTAATAATGATGACCCTGAAAACACATGGGATGGATATCGTGCCACGACAGCAAGTTATTATGTGAATCTGGCATATATTTACAAAACGAATATTATCGAAATTACCGATATTTACGAGATATATGCTTCTTATGATTACAGCAGGCAATTTCCGCGTCGTCCGCTGGTAATGGAAATGCAATGGAACGGGAGTTATATTTATATTATTAATAATCATCTTAAAGCAATGGGAGATGGTTATCTGGATCTGGGTGATGAATGGGATGAAGAGACCAGAAGATACGATGCCTGCAATTTGCTGGATGAATATATCTCACAAAATCTGCCGGATGAAAATGTGATTCTACTGGGTGACCTGAATGATGAACTTACAGATTCACAAAGTAATAATGTATTCATCACTTTCTTAAATGCAACTGATGAATACGATTTTACCGATATGGAAATTGCAGAAGGTTCATCTGTTTATTGGTCATATCCAAGCTGGCCCAGTCACCTCGATCATATTCTAATTACCAATGAACTTTTCGATGAATTCGATTTGGAAGATTCTGATATTCAAACTTTGAGGATCGATGCATTTCTTGATGGCGGTTGGAGCGAATACGAAAATAATATTTCCGACCATCGTCCGGTTGGATTGAAACTCAATTCTTGTTCCCAAAGCCTACTTTGGGAACAACAAGAACGAACTCAAAGCTTTTAACCTGTGAAATTCAGCTTGCTGAATATTTCACCGGATCTGTCTTTGAGAAGTTGCAAACAGGGAATAATATGTCGTTTAAAACGACGATGTTTTGCTTCGCAAAGCCATCTTATTATTGCTTCGCAAAGCCAACATTAGATGTTTGCATTACAAGGAGGATACATGGAAAAAAATATTTTTGTTTTTTGTTTTTTGTTTTTTGCTTTTTGCTTTCTGCTTTCTGCTTTTTTATGGGCAGAGGAGCTTCCCAAAATTGAATATGATAAATTAACAATTGGTGAAGAACAAACCTTAGAGGTTATGACATGGAATATCCAGAATTTCCCTAAAAGCGAATATACAGTTGATTATGCAACGGGAATAATATTAGCGATAGATGCCGATGTTATCGGATTGCAGGAGATTGAGAGTGATTCTGCTTTTGTAGTGCTATTAGAAAATCTACAGGCACAAGATCCTGAAGATAAATGGAATGGATTCAGAGCAAATACTAATGAATGGGAAATGAACCTGGCATATCTCTATAAATCCAACATGATAAATGTAGATAGTATTTACCAGATCTATTCCGATGATGAAATATATCATCAACCATTTCCCCGAAAGCCTTTAATACTGGAATTTTCCTATTTTAACCAGAAATTTTATGTCATAAATAACCACTTTAAAGCTCGAACCGGTGCCAAAAATGAAGCGCGCCGTCGGGATGCTGTGAAAAAATTGGATGACTATATCATGCAGGATCATCCCGACGTAAATGTGATCGTTTTAGGAGATTTGAACGATCAGCTTACAGATGCTGCCGGCGAAAATGTGTTTACTGCTTTTTTGGATAAACCTTTAGAATATAAATTTGTTGATTTGGAAATTGCCAAAAATGACAGCGCCGATTGGAGTTATCCTTACTGGAAATATCGTGGACATATCGACCACATTCTCATCTCCAACGAACTTTATGATGAATTTGATAATTCCGGTTCATTTGTAAAAGTAATTACGATAGATAAATTTATGGAAGGTGGAGGAGATGCGCGCTACAAATACATCACCGATCACCGACCGGTTGTGATTAAATTGAGGTTTTAGATTTTCCCGTTACTTAGCTAAGGTTGATAACTCTGAGAAATTAAAATAAAAGTAGTATCGTCATCTCGCCCGTTTTCCGTAGCAGAGTTACTACGAAGGATGAAAGTAAATGTAATGTAATCGAGAGATCTACCTCACCTTGCTGCTTGCGGCTGCTGCTATTTTTCATATAATTACCTCCATAAAAGTGCTGTAACTATAAAAATAATCTACCAAAAAATGTAAGGTAAAAATAATTTACTTCCCTAAAAGTGTAAATATATGTAGAAATAACCTGCCAAAAAACGTTAAAACTACTTAAATATATAAAGTCTTATTAACTAAAAGCATGGAATTCTGTTATTAGTCAATCCTTCCTATGGAGAACAACGTGAGAGATTCCAGCCTGAGGCTGGTAAACGTCAGGGATGACGAAAAATTAGAACAGCGTGCAAGACATGTCCAGTCTTCTCCAGCTAAAGCTGGATACGCCCCGGCGTGCAGGATGACGGCTATTCTTTCGGTTCCAGATGAACCATGATATCTATTATTCTTGGATTACTTTTAAGTAAGGTGCTTTTAACTTCTTCCGAAACTTCATGCCCTTTCGATACCGACAAATTTCCATCAACTTCCAGATGCAAATCCAAATAAATTGAGTTTCCTAATTTTCGGGTTCGTATTTTATGAAACCCTTTTACATCAGCATTGCTGTTTATAAGCTTAGAAATGTTTTGAATCTCCTCACTTGAGATGCCGGTATCAACGAGTTCACTAATATTCTTATAAATAATTTCAACAGCTAATTTGATAATAAAAGCAGCTACGATGATAGCTCCGATATGATCTAAAATTATTAATTTGGGATTTACAAGGGAAGCAGCAACAGCTACCAGCACAGGTATTGATGACAGCGCATCTGTTCTGTGATGCCATGCATTTGCTTTAACCGAAGATGAATTTGTCCTTACCCCGACCTGATATGTTTTGCAGAATAATAGTTCTTTGAATATAATAGAAATTATAGGACCGATTATGGTAAAAAGTTTTATCTGTTCTGCATGGCTTTCATTTATAGTCATAATTGCATGATAGCCAATTCCACAAGCTGCAGATAGAAGTATTATACCAATAATAATGGTAACAAAAGATTCAATTTTCTGGTGACCAAACGGGTGATTATCATCCGGTGGAGCTGTCCAATATTTTACACCGAGCAAGATCACAATATCGGTGGATGTATCGGAAAAACTATGGGCTGCATCTGCCACAACTGCCTGACTGTTCCCCAAAAATCCTAATATAAACTTGATAATGGAGATAAATACATTCAGCACTAATCCCCAAATGGTGATCTTCATAATTTCTTTTTTATTATTCATACTAAAGCTACACAACTTCACAGTAGAAACCTTGTCAATGCAATATTGTTAAGTTACTGTTCCCGTCACTATAAGAAATCTATTTGCTGATTTTGTATCATTCATTCTTTTGTGCCGACAAAAGAACGAATCAAGAAAAACTCGTCACTTTTAATATACTTTTTTCCGGATGGATCAGCATAAAATAAGATATGAAGTAAAATACAAAAGGAGTTATAAATAGTTTTCGTTACATTTCATCCGGCGTACTAAAAGTGACCATTCAAATAATCATGGTTTTATATTTCCCCTAATCCCTTATCATGGCTTTTTGTAATTTGTCCTGAAATCAGGGTGTTTAAAAATGTCACTGTTTGAGCAAAACCTAGAAGGTTAAGCGAGTTTGGCGTTTTGTAGCACTGATGAGGTTACAAATAAAAAAGTCTAATGATGGGGCACCTTTTCTTTTTGCTTCACTTTTCTTTGGGTGAGCAAAGAAAAATGAAGATACTTAATTCTTTAGTCTTTTTTGTTATTCATGGTTACTTAATTATTAATAGTGTTGATTTAATTGAATCACGCAATTTTGGATTCACTTTTGTTTCTTCAGCATAGTCATTCCATGAAGATACTATTACATTAACATTATCTATGATTTTATCTGCTTTTTTAATATTTATAGAACTTGCAATTTCCAATAAATCATTCTTTAGGATACCCTTTCTTTTACCATTTATACTCAGCGCATGTTGATTTACCCATAGGCTTTTCGGATTATATGCATGACAAATATCATAAGCAGGAGCCAATTCCCAAACACTATCTTTTCTTAAACGAAAAGCAAAGTTTTTAGTATGATCATCGCAATTTTGTGCAAGTACATTAAATACCATTCGACGAAACATTTGTTCAGCTTGCGGGTAGGGTAAACGAAGTAAACGCATGGTTTGAAATAACTGTTCATAACTATAACTATTAGTTTCATTATAGTCATAATGTTGCATCGCACAGAATGTTTGAATGTGGTGTTTTTGGTCTCCATCTTCTCGATCAAACCTCTTAGTCATAAAATGTGCCCTGCCGTTTTCTTCTAACAATTTAGATTTCATCATATCGATACCACAATCTTTAGCCATATTATGATAAGCCATCTCTACGCGACCATATCCTATGCTGTCACTCAATTGTGTGTCACTTACTCCATCTAATTTGATCAGCCAATGTCCAAAACCTTTTGGAGCTTTGGTTTGTCCTGACCTCACCTCTCCGGTTTTATCATTATATGCAATTATTGCTTTAGCTCTTGCTCCTCCGGCTGATGTCCCAATTTTTAATATTTCTTTCATTGCTTTTCTTTCATCGCTTTTTAGATTAATTACAAGTTGTTCTCTTTTTTGCAGCATTTTTTGAGCAATATCCACTAAACTATTTATTTCTACATTGAATGTATTTTTATTTGCTTTGAAGTAAGCAGGTTCAAATTCCAATGCTCCCATTCCCCTGGTTCCAATAAAGCATAGCTGCTCTACAGGATTCATACTATTTACAGGGCGTCCGTTTTGTGCTAACCAACTATTGATCAACCGGTTTCCATATCTATCCGGTAATACATCAGCCAATAATCCGGGTAAGCCTTTAAAGGTGTCATATCCACTATCTCTTGAAGCTCTTATTTCCGGGAATGAATAGATTTTGTTATTTGTGGAAAGAGGCATTTTTAGAGGTGATAACTCCCATCCCATTTTTGCAAATTTACTATCATATTCAAAACTTGCTATACCTTTACTTTCATCCCAAAAAACTGCTCCCACTGTTTGATCCCAAATTTTTACAAATGCTGTTTCCATGTTTACCATTCACTTTTGGTTTTATTACCATTATTTATATTTCTTGCTCGTTGCCTTTTTTGTTTTTCTGATTTTGCTAATTCTATAGGACTTATCCGTTTCTCAGTTCTGAATATATCAAGTATATTCAATAAATCAAGAGCTCTTAGTATTTGAACCAATGAAGCCAAGGTGACAGCTTTACCATTTTCAATATTACTTAAAGTCCATCTATTAATTCCGGCATCTACAGCTATTTGAGCTTGTGTTTTGTTTTTAGATAGACGTTGTTGTTTCAAATATTCACCAATAGCAGCAATTATAGCTTTATCACTCATAGCGACCCATTCAATATTGGCATTTACCATCACTAACCCTCCCGTAAGTATTTAATGTTGGTATCTACAAACAAAGATGATAAAATTTTGTCAACATTTAAATACTGCTCACTAATGCCGGCTTTTCCCATCAGTAATACAGGGGAAAACACATAATGCTTGCATTTACCAACATGGTGATGTATTAATTTTAAAAAATATATTTAGAAATGTATATTCAACACTAATCCCCAAATGGTGATCTTCATTATTTCTTTTTTGTTATTCATTTTAACCTTTATGTGAATATAGCTTTGATCAATAAAGGTAATGAACCAGCAACATTACCTAAAATATGTACCAAAATTGCCGGATAAATACTTTCAGATTTTTCTCGATAATAGGCAGCGAGAACTCCGAGAGTAGTTGCATGAAAAACAATGAACAATACAAAAAAGATTGAACTGCTGATTTTAAATACAGAGAAATGCATTACTCCAAATATTATTCCTGAAATCCAAACAGAAAGAGTAAGCTTGCAGAATTTGTATTTTTTAAAAACATTAAGTAACGATTGTATCAAACCTCTGTTAAAAATTTCTTCACAAATACTCGACCATAACCATACAACAACAATCATTTTCAGGAACGATCCACTATCCGGGAATCCCATTTCGTTAGTATCATTAAAGAGATTTCGCAATAATCCCATAAAAAACAATCCATAAACAATTCCACCACCTAATGTTAAAGCAACAGTACGCCAGATAAGTTTGAAATAATTTATTTTCTTAGGTAATTTCAATCCGAAATCACTTAGTTTCATTTTAGGTATCAGAAACATTGTTACAATTGAAAATAGCACAAATAAGAATTTTAAAACTATATTTTTCAGATAAAAATCAGTTTGGAAAATTTCCGGTAATAATTTCACTAATTGTGAAGAGATCTTTCCGGAGCCGGTTAATATTATATATCCCAGCATTAATACTAATATTAGTACAATAATTGGCTTTTTTAGTAATTTATTCATACACTCTCCTCAGAATTATAATACTTCGCAATCGTTTTGTAAGTATTAACTGTTTTCATTATCTTACAACTTTTTTACTTGAAATCTCAACACTGTTTTCAATTTTTCCGGTACAACTTTCCTGGCATCAGAAAGGTAAATTTCTCTATGAACTTTTGAGATTCGAGAAAATTTTTCATTTTCTGCAAAAACTTCCATCTGCTTAAAACTTTCCGGTTCGTTATCGTAGCTTCCCAAATGCATCATTTGAACACACTTACCATCTGTCATTTTCTCAAACCTAACTTTATTCAGTAATTCATGAGGTTTTTTCTTTTTCGTTCCAGTATCATTATGGCAAATTGCTTATCAACAAAATTGGGTTGTCTTATCATCAATTTAAACACCAAATCATTTTTATCGAACTTACCATAAAACTTTTTCTTGGCTTCTTCATTAATGTCCCAGACACCTTCCAGTGGATAGACCGTATAATCAAAATATCCTTTTGGCTCTAATCCTTTTTTAGGGCTCATTTTTACTGCATAAGAAAGCGAATATAACACTCTAATATATTCCGAAAAATAATCATCATTAGGATTTCCTTTCCCTTCAATTGTGAAAAACTTATATTCGGGGATTTGAATTATTACAGGTTTATTTTTTGGTAGATAAATATCTTTTTCCCTTTTTCTCCATTCATGTTTCATGTTTTATTCTCCTATTTGCAGTGGTTTTGTATGTATTAACAGTTTTCATTGTTTTATTTTTAATATTCATACAAACTTTACCACATTTACAATATGAATATAATGATTGGTTGGTAAGTTATTCTCAATTTCGTTAAAATTGATTTATTTCTTTTTCAATCATTTTGAATTTATCTTTAACTTCTTCTCCCAAAAAGAAATCTAATAAATCTTTTTTAGTTAATGTGCCATCTTGTAAAAACTTTTTTAAATACTGTTGATTAAATTCCATTAGCATCATGCTTTTTTCAAGTTGTTTAAGTATTTGTTTATTATTTAAAATATTGTTCTCAACAAGATTTTTAATTTGTTGTATTTCAGTAATATCTTTTATTATTCTGTTAACTATTAAACTTAGCAACTTGAAGTCAATATCTGGAGTTTTAGCATTAATTAGAATATCTCTAGCAAGCATATAAGCAATTGCAAGATTAGAGTAATCACCTTTTTGTGAATCGATTATTACAATAAAACCTATGCTTTCAATAAAACCAATATTTTCGGTAAATTTTAAAATGCTATTGTCAATAAGAGAACGATCAAGAACAATCATACCAACGTTAGCATCTCTATTAGCTTTTGCCTCCAAAATCTGGCTCCATGCAGTATCATATTTTCTTGTGAAAATATCTTTAGTAGAAATATCACCAAGTTTAATACTCTTATCAAACTTACATTCAATAACTATTCTTAATTTACTATTTCCATTTATCTCACAAATAATATCTCCTGTTTTGTTTTTAGGAATATATCCTGAAATATTTCCTGTTAAATTTGCTATATCCTTTAATTTCTTTTCTTTAAAAAAATCATTTAAAAATTCTGCTATTTCATTTTCTGCTAAAATTCCCTTGATAGTTGTTTTATAAAACAACTCTTTTTTCATCTCAAAAATCATTTTCAAGCTTTCTAATTCAGTACCTAATTCATTGCTAGTTTTTGAAAGAAAAGCTGAGATTCGATCTTCCATAAATGCCAAAACACCAATGTATAAAGCTCTATAAAGTTTTTCATCCCGCTCATTTGCAGGTAGTTTATTAAAATAATTATAAACTACTTCATTTTCAATCTCAAATCCTGAAATTTCTACTCTTCTTAGTTTTTGGTTTATTTTTATTGTTGCCATAATTTATATCCTACATTTACAATTTTTTACTTTTTTACTATTTACTTTTACATAATATGTCATACTTCCATTAACCTCAGTGCATGTACAATTGTATTGAAACTTCTGATTAAAACCTTCAATTCTATTAATTACTCCTATAATAAATGATGGTGTATAATTTGACTTTTCTTCTGATTCAAAGTGACTTATAATATTTGCCACATCCCTTTCTGTAGCAATTAAATCAATAAAATCTGATTCCGATGGTAATGTATTAATTATACGAATAACTCCGGTTGCATTTCTATATAATTTTAACATGTACCTTAAGTTTTCTATTAATTTCTGCAACATCCTCTTATCTCTGTAGTTAGCCAACTCGTAACTCATTGGAATCTTCAAATTTTTATGAATTTCTAAAAGCAATTTCTCAAAATATTTTCTGATTTCATTACCAACATCATCACCATTTAATGTTTTTATTTTTAATATTGCTCCGATTTCATCAGTTCTAATTTCTTTTTTATCAATTTTAATATTAGATTCTTTTCTTAATATGTAATGTGTCCATTTTTTAGACAACTCAGAACTAAACGTTTTTAAACTTTTTTCAAGCTCTCCATCATGAGTTAATAGTATTATTTGCTTCCCTTTTCTATTATAAATTTTGCTAACTTTATTTTTTAATAACAATAATAAATTTCTCTGATGTCCAGAATCAAAACTAGAAGTTATGTCATCTAAAACAAGAAAACCACCTTTACTCTTGTTTAAAGCACATGAAAAATATATGGAAAGACAAAGGGCATTTCGATTTGATTCTGATAATAATGTGGCTGCTTTTTTATCCCTTACTGAATAAAATTTTTCTAAGAGCATTAATATCTTTTGACCAGTATCTTTTTTTTCAATTCTAGGAATAATCTCAGGTGAATTCATTATTTCCTGAAAAAAAGATTGAGTATTTATTGTAATATCCTTTGATATTTTTTTAATTAACGAGTTGTTCTCCTTTATAAATTTATCTTTAACAGTATTAATAAATTGTACCCATTCTTCTGTATGTTTAACATACTTAATAATTGTTATATTTTTCTTTTCAAGTTCAATGATTTTTATCAAGGATTCCTGAATTGTTTTGTAATGAGTAAGTTTTGTAATAATTGTATGCAATTCATATGGTATAATTTTTATTAAATCCTTAATTATCTCATTTTCCTTTTCAAGTAGATTGTGCATTTCTAACTTGTAACTTTTTAAGATGTTAATAAAATCATATTCTTTAAATTTAGCTTCACTTACAATGCTTTTGTTATGATAAAAATCTGTAATTACTTTTATTTGTATTTTTGATTTTGAAAAAAGGATATTCTCTATTTCTTGTATTTCGCTTGATATAACATAATCATTAAACTGAGTTTTAAATTTATTATACTTTTCTTTAAAATTATTATACTCTTTAATTTTTCTCTCAAGCTTATGAAAAAATGTTTTTCTTTTGGTTCCTAATTCCGTTGTGCCACACAAGATACAGTCATTTCTGTTTATATCTTTGAAT
This sequence comes from Candidatus Cloacimonadota bacterium, assembly GCA_030600585.1. Classification (GTDB taxonomy): domain Bacteria; phylum Cloacimonadota; class Cloacimonadia; order Cloacimonadales; family TCS61; genus Tenebribacter. The sequence continues at coordinate 38,683 of JAUVLU010000015.1, forward strand.
TCATCATAGGTGTTTAAAGCTTTTTCATATAATTCCCCTAAATAGATATCTTTTTCATTTTCTAAAACCTTATATGCAATCTTTAATTTTGCTTTAACTTTATTGATTTTTGATTCAGAAAAAAATTGAATTCTTTTAATATGATTTGATAGTTTTTCTTTTTCTTGTGTTGAGATAACAAGTTTTTCTTTATTAGCATTAAATTCATCATTTCTACTATTTACTGTGTTAATCAGTTTACTTATATCAATGTTTAAAAAAGATGTTTTGTTAATATCAATAAGTTTTGTTAATCCTTTTAATGAACTTTCTGAAATTTTTTTATTGTCAAATTTCGTATTTCTTAATCCAACTTCTTTTAGATTTTCAAAGATTGTTTCTTTTGATAAAGATATTATTTCATTATTATCATTTAATTCATCTTTCTTAGCCTGAATTTTATAATCATTTGTTAAGTTTTGTGTTCTTGTTAACTTGGTTAGTTTATCTTGTATCACAGAGAATGATTCATAGCCAATTAATTTCAGAAAAGTTTTGCCTGCATCTTCTTGATTGCTGTAAATTATGTCAGCAAAAGCATTATAATCAAGAAAATTATGAATGTCTTTAATGTTTTCAATAATAGCTTCTATATCAGTTTTGTTGGGAGAAATTATTTCTTTTTTCCCATTATTATCTATTTTGAATTTAATTGTATTCTCATTCTTTTTTTCATCTTGTAAAACAATAGTTATTAAACCATCACCACTATGAAATATGTTTTGTATTGATTTATAATCCTTGTTTTCATGTACTAATGGTTTTAAACATTTCAATTCATCATTCAAACAAAATGATAAAGCATCAAAAATTGAACTTTTCCCCATACCATTTGGAGAAAAAATAGATGTAATTCCATTTACTTTGAAGTCTAATTTGAGTGGGTCATTCTTATTATTAATACCTCTAAAACCTTCTATTGATATTGATTTTATGTAGTGTTTAGACATATTATTATTTACTATTAATGTATTCTGTAATATCCGTTTTTATGTTTTCACGAATATTTTCTGAAGAATTTAAGCGATGTATTAAGATTTTCCCAAAATTTTTATTTAAACCAAGTACGTATTTCTCAAACTCTTTATAGTTCTTTATGTCTGATTTGTTTTTATCGAATTCAAGTTTTAGTTTTTTCTTAGCCATTATGTTTACATTTATATTTCACAAAATATCTCATTCATACCTCTATCACCTTCTCGATAACCTGGTCTTGGAGAATCAAATGTTTCGTCTAATACGTTTAAATCTTCAGCTTTTGACATGTTGTACATTTTCCATCCCATTTTACCTTTCGAACTAAAACCGTCTACTTGAAATGCTCTTAATCCTTCATTACCAGCAGTAGTTTCACCGTAACAATGAGGTTCAACGATTCTGATTTCTCCATCATAATTAAATTCAATTAGATTTCTGTTTCTAATAGCATTACAAATACTTTTGTTCATAATTTTGTCCTCCTTTATTTTCTCCTTATTACAATGTATTTACTAAACAAAACCAAAATTGAAAAATAATTGGTAATGTGTCAAATAGAAAATGGTTTAAAGATTCAAAATCTGTAGTGACAGATCACTGATCTGTCTAAAAACTCCCGACAACAAAGTGAAGTAAAAAACAGCTCATCCCAATTTCTCAGAATGAGCTGTTTGTATATAATTACAATTCTACTTTAACAACAAACACTTATTTGTAGCTTCGGTTTTGCCATTTACGATGAGTTTATATAGATAGATCCCGGAGCTGACAGGTTGATCTTTGAAGTCGGTTCCGTTCCAGACTATGGAGTAGCCGACTCCGTCGGCAAAAAACGGCGAGGGACTCGCCGACTCCAAAATATCAAAAGTTTTTACTTTTTGTCCTTTGATATTATAAATTTCGAGATTAACAAAATCGGAATTTTGTGGTACTGAAAAAGATATTGTTGTGCTAGGATTAAACGGATTGGGATAGTTATTCAGGTTTATGAAAGTTTCCGGCAATTCCATACCAGTTCCAACGGGAAGTTTTTCCACAACATTAGATAGTGCTGCCTCTGCTATTATACCGTTTGTATATTGCGCAACAACAGCATATTGATACAACTCAGGATCAAGTTGTGCCCATGCAGTATCCGTATAAACTGTTTCATCCATTATAGAAAAGAGCAGATCCCATTCATTAGGATTCTGATTATTAGCTTCTAAAAAACGGAAGACATCATAGAATTCGAGTTCTCTTACAGTAGGCGGATCCCATGTGAGTGAGACTTCTGTGTTTTCAACATTTACAACTGCAACAACATTACCGGCGGGAAGAGCTGTCTCATTAATAATGATCGTACCCATATCTATATTTTCAGTTCCTACCGCTACTGTTTCGGTATGGATATCATAGCCTTCAAAAGTAATTTCTAAAATGTAATCATCATTCTGCTCAACTTCCGGAAATAAAAAATCTCCATTGGCATCTGTTAGCATTTGATAGGTTTCATCTCCCGTAAGTGTGACGTCACAATTTTCCAAACCAATTTCCGGCTGGTCACTTCCAACCACATGCCCGCTAAGCTCGATAGTAGTTATTGGGTCTGGTATAAAGGCGGCGCCACCGGTTGAATGATAAGCAGGATACGGATTAGGGAATTCTACCCAATTACCACCAACGCCTTGAGCAATGTCGTAAGCAAAATATGGAATACCATCGTCACCGCGTGTTGCAGTTAAATATACAGTATTATTGCCAACAGCCATTCCGCGTCCTTGCCCGTTACTTGCAGGAATTGTGCCGGTTAGCTGGATCATTTCACCCGTATCAATATTTATGGAATAAAGTCCGTTAGCTCCATACTCGGTATAGCCATAAAAGAGATCGTCAACAGGATTGTAATCGAGAGCAAAGAACCTGAAACCATAACCTGTATAAACATCTAATTCCAATGTAGCTGTTCCGGTTGTAGTATCGATGCTGTAAATACCTTTAGTGCTGGCATAATTAGAGTAACCCCAAAGAGTGTCTCTGCCATAAGCAAGGCTGCTCATATCTTCACTAATAGTGCAAATTTGTTGTGGTACTGAAGTAATAGTTGCTTCATAAAGATGAGTTGTAAAAGCGCCTTCAATAATGTAAATAGTTCCATCCGGAGTAGCTGCAGCTCCGCTTACATCAAAAGAATAACCGCTTGTCCAGGTTACATTGGGAAATCCAGTCATATCGGTTGAGAATATGGGTGGAGCCGATCCTTCCAGTCCTACAAAAAGTGTTCCTGCACTTGTTAGAGTAATTAAACAAAGAAGTGTTAAAATTATCGTAATTTTTTTCATACATCATCCTCCTTTTTAATTTTATCTCTTTTCATTAACAAATCAATTTTTAATAGATAGATCTGTCAAATGGTAATCAATAAAGTAAATATAATTAATTTAAAATATAAAATTGTCGTGAGTAACGATAAGTTTTTCCTGGGCTTTTCATTTGAACTCCTTGATCATATTTTGAGTCCACTTTTTCCAGGACGGGGCACTTCAATCGTATATCGTAAATCTCCAATCAATTCTTCCAGCGGCTTCTTTATACTCTCGCTATCCTTCCCCGATTTTCGGGGCTCAGGATAACAATGTTTCTTTCAACAGCTTCTTATGCTTGCCCGCAAACCAATGGCTTGTCCGCCTTTGGCGTGGCTTGTAAACCTCAGGCTGATCCCACCTTTTTAAAGAGAAAGATTGCAGAATGAGTTAAACTATAAAATTAATGCAACTTGACATTTACGATGTATGATTTATTTAGGAATAGTAAGTTAGCAAAAAAGACTTAAGCAAAGTTTGGAGAGAGAATGGAGAACATAAATCAGTTACTTGCAGTGAAAAGACAGAAATTGGAAAAGCTCAAAAATATAGGAGTGGACCCATATCCCACACGAAGTGCCCGTACTCATAAAATTAAAGTTTTAATAGATAATAAAGATGATTACATTTCTTCGGAAGAAGTTGTAACAATAACCGGAAGATTGAAAGCGATGCGTCGTCAGGGTAAAGTTGGTTTTGGCAATATTGCAGATGACAGCGGGAATATGCAGATCTTTGTGAAGAAAGAAAAAGTTGGTGAAGAAAATTATGAAGTTTTCAAGCTTCTTGATCTCGGTGATTTTGTGCAGATAAAAGGTGTATGCTTTGTTACACAGCGTGGTGAATTTTCCATCCGTGCACATGTGGTTACAGTTTTAGGAAAAAGCCTGCTTCCGCTGCCAACCGTAAAAGAGAAAATAGTCGATGGCAAGAAGCAGCGTTTTGATGAATTTACCGATATCGAGCTTCGTTATCGCAAGCGTTATCTTGACCTCCTCTTAAATCCGGAAGTAAAACAAACCTTTGAGATTCGCGCGCAGATAATCAAAGAGATCAGGAGTTTTTTAGACGAAAAAGGTTTTATGGAAGTGGAGACACCCATTTTACAGTCGCTGTATGGCGGTGCGAATGCGCGTCCGTTCATCACACATCACAACACACTGAATATCGATCTTTATTTGCGTATTGCCCTGGAGCTTTACCACAAAAGATTGATCGTTGGTGGAATTGAACGTATTTTTGAGATCGGTAAAAACTTCCGAAATGAAGGAATGGATAGAACGCACAATCCTGAATTCACCATGTTGGAACTCTATCAGGCGTATGCAGATTACAACGATATGATGAATATCACCGAAGATATGATCCTGCATATTGCTAAAAAAGTTTTTAATAAAGATGTAGTTATTTTTGGAGATACTGAAATTTCTTTCAAAAAGCCGTGGAAACGCGCTTCCATGACAGAACTTATTAAAGAAGAAAGTGGTTTTAACGCTTCCAATTTTGATTTTGAAAAGATTAAAAAATTCTGCGAAGATAATGGAATTGAAGTGGAAAAAACTGCCGGTCCGGGTAAACTCATCGAAGCACTTTTTGAAAAATTCGTAGAACCTAAACTTATCCAGCCGACCTTTGTAATCGACTTTCCAAAAGAAGTGTCACCGCTGGCAAAAGTTAAGCCGGGGCATCCTAACCTTACAGAGCGGTTTGAGCTTTTCATTAATGGAAACGAGTATGGAAATGCTTTTACCGAATTGAACGATCCGGTAGATCAGCGGGAAAGATTGGAGGCTCAAAGTAAACTGCGTGAGATGGGAGATACGGAAGCTAATGTAGTTGATGAAGATTTTCTGGAAGCACTGGAATATGGAATGCCGCCTACAGGCGGATTGGGTATCGGGATAGACAGGCTGATAATGTTGTTTACAAATAATACTTCCATAAAAGAGGTTATTCTTTTTCCACAGATGAAACCTGAAGAATAAAAATAATGAAGAATAATAATAACTCATTTTTTCAAAATATCATTCATTCCATTAGAACAAGATGGAGAATCGAGGCAGAATTATTTCTGATCGTTATTTGCTTAATTATTGTATTTTTTATCTCGTCTAAAAATGATTTTTTTGAATTTTTCTATGAATTTACAAAGAATTATAAAAGCCATGAACTATGTGAAATGGTTACAGTTATCATTGCCTTATCTCTTTTATTCACGATTTTTGCATTTCGTAGATGGAAAGATATAAGACAAGAAAATGCAAAACTTAATCTTGCTGAATATCAATTAAATTTCCATATTGAATTTCAGAAGCTGATCACAAAAATATCAACACGGTTTATTAATATTAAACTAAAAAAATTGGATAAAGAGATCAATCTTGTTTTGCAGGAAATAGCAGAATTTGCCGATGTTGATAGAAGTTACATATTTCTCTTTAATGATGACAAAACTGAAATGTCTAATATTTACGAGTGGTGTAAGGAGGGGATAGAACCACAAATTGATAATTTAAAAGATCTATCGGTCGATATATTCCCATGGTGGATGAAAAAACTTAAACGTTTTGAAAATGTTTATATTCCTTTTGTAGAAATGCTGCCCAAGGAAGCAGAAGCGGAAAAAGAAATACTCAGTTCTCAGAACATTAAATCTTTAATAGTTATCCCTCTTATTTATTCACAGGATCTCATTGGATACATGGGCTTTGATTCTGTAGAAAAAGAAATTATCTGGTCGGAAAATATTATCTCTTTATTGCATGTTGTTGGTGATGTGTTCGTAAATACTCTGGAACATAAGTTAATGACTGAAGAACTTCAAAGAAGTGAAGAAAAATATCGAACTATGATCGATAATGCAAACGATATAATTTGGATGATCGATCGTAATGGAAATTTTGTTTATGCTAATTCACAGGCAGAATCGATTACCGGCTATAAATTGAAACAATGGAAAAATAAATCATTTGTTCCTTTTATTCATCATGAGGATCTGAATAAAGTAAATGATGTCTTCCAAAAGATTCTTTCGGGAAAATCTCTGCGTTTCTCTGTAAGGATTTATGATAAGAATAAAAAACTTATTTATCTTTCGATAAATACTGCTCCTTTATATGAGAATGGTGTAGTTGTCGGTACAATTAATTTTGGCAGAGATATTACATATCGTAAAATGGCAGAAAAGATCATGGAAAAAGCGAATAAAAAATTGCAGATGTTAGCAAGAACAGACTCGTTAACGAAACTTGCAACCAGGCGGAGCATACTCGAGAAGATCGAATATGAGATCAAAAAATTCGAAAGAAGCAAAGAACCATTTGTTATAATAATTGGTGATCTTGATAACTTTAAGCAGATCAATGATGAGTATGGTCACAGTGCAGGAGATATGATCCTGAAATCTGTTTCAAAGATAATGACTTCTTTAGTAAGGAAACAGGATGTCGTCTCTCGCTGGGGTGGCGATGAATTCCTGCTGTTCCTGCCGCAAACCGAATTAATGGGCGGGGTGACTATTATCAAAAAGGTCAAAGAAAAAATTGAGAATATGCAAATTGAATTTCATGAACATAATATTTCTACTTCGATCACTTTCGGATTAAGTGTATTTGATAAGTTAATGGATATTAACCATTGTATCAAAGTTGCCGATATGGATCTATATAAAGAAAAAAAGAATAAAAAATAATTATAAACATTCATGATATAACACTAAATTAATTAACTGGAGATCGTATGTTCCATATAATAATAGCCCTACGATATTTGAAAGGAAGAAAAAAAATCTTCTTCACTTTTTCTAATATGCTGTCTCTTTTAGGGATTGTTATTGGTGTGTTCTCGTTATTGGTAGTATCTTCGGTAATGAACGGATTTGATTCCGATATGCGTAATCGTGTGATCGGTTCCAAGGCTGAGATCAAAATTCATAAAGAAGACTATTCTCCGATTTCCAACTATAACGAACTTATAGAAAAAATTTCAACAAACAAAAAAGTTATCGGTGCTGCACCGGTTTGTGATATTGAACTGATGATCCAGAAAGAGAAGGATCTGGCTTCAACTTTATGCTATGGAATTGATCTGGAAAAACAAAAAAATGTAACCGAAATCTTAAATAAAATAGTGGTGGGAGTACCCGATAAAAAAACTCTGGATGATGATGGAATTATTATCGGCATGGATCTTTCTTTAACTCTTAATGCTACGGTGGGAGAGTATATTCAACTTACTTCTCCCATTGGAACCCAGCCTTCTCCATTCGGACTGCTTCCTAAAAGTAAGAAGTTAAAGGTAGTAGGAATTTATATTTCAGGAATGCCGGAATACGATCGGGTTTATACTTATATTTCACTAAAGAATTCCCAGTATTTCCTCGGGTATGAGGACGAAGTTACCCAAATTGAAGTTAAATCTGTAAATCCTTCCCGTTCAGCACGAATCGCAAATGAAATTCAAGATAAGATAAATAGTGATTATGTGGTTGAGGATTGGAGTGAATTTGAGGCTAATCTTTTTAATGCGATAAAAATGGAAAAAGCTGTCATGTTTCTCGTGCTCGCACTTATGATAATAATTGCCTCATTTAATATGAGCGGAAATTATATTAAATTAGTTACGGAAAAACGAGTTGAGATCGGAGTCTTGAAATCAATGGGCGCATCCGGTAAAGATATAGTAAAAGTATTTATATATATTGGTGCAATTATAGGCATATTTGGAACACTGATCGGCTTGGTGCTGGCTGTAATCGTGCTTTATGCTCAAATGAAATTTCATTTTATTGTAATTCCTGTTTCGGGTTTTCCATTGCAGTGGCTTCCGGTTGAGATGCGTATGTTGGATTTTATTCTTGTTCCGGTTTTAGCTATTATGATAAGTTTGCTTACTACATTACATCCAGCCGGTAGAACTGTAAAAATTGATCCAATGAAAATAATCAGGAATTAAACCGTATAATTACCGGCAAAATAAATAGAAAATTTAACGATAATATTTCATTAAAATCTATCCTATAAAAAAATAATAATAACAAATAATAAAAAAAATATTCATAGAAATAACGGTTATTAGTAGTTCTACGAATTTTATGATTTTAGATAAATAATTTCAACTTGACAGTACTGTTAAGTAGCTGGAAATTAACCATTAAATCAATGGAACTCGAAGGTTGACAGATTGTTGCTTAGGCTGCTAACTTTATACATCGTAAAGAGTTGTGGATTTGGTGATATTCATAACGTCATCATGTTGATAAATTGTAATATTTTCAGGAGTCTTAAATGAAACTGACCGACAATGCTTTAACCGTGCTTGAAAAGCGCTATTTCCGAAAGGATGAAAGAGGAAAAACAATAGAAGATTGGAAAAAAATGATCACGCGTGTAGCTGTGAATATCAGTAATGGAAATAAAGAAAAAGAGAAAACATATTACAATCTTCTAGACTCCGGAAATTTTCTGCCGAATTCACCAACATTAATGAATGCAGGTAATGATCTTCAACAATTATCAGCCTGTTTTGTATTACCACTTGAAGATAGCATGGAAAGCATTTTCGAATCAATAAAAAATGCAGCGTTAATTCATAAAAGCGGTGGCGGCACAGGATTTAGTTTTTCTCGATTACGTCAGGCAGATGCGCGTGTAAGAAGCACAAACGGTGTTTCCAGCGGACCGATCTCATTCCTTAAAGTATTTAATTCCGCAACTGATGCAGTAAAACAGGGTGGAACACGGCGTGGTGCAAATATGGCCATCCTTACCGTTGAACATCCGCAGATCATGGAATTCATAACCTGCAAAGAGAATACCCAGGAACTTACAAACTTCAATCTCAGTGTGGGTATTACAGAAAAATTCATGAATGCTGTTTATGAAGATAGTGAATATGAATTGATAGCACCACATACGAAAGAGGTTGTTAAAAAATTAAAGGCACGTGATGTTTTTGATCTTATCGTTAAAATGGCACATCAGAATGGTGAACCGGGTATTATTTTTCTGGATAGGATAAACAAATATAATCCCACTCCTCATATTGGTAAGATCGAATCAACAAATCCATGTGGTGAGCAGCCGCTTCTCCCAAATGAAGCTTGTAATCTGGGTTCTTTGAATTTAGCAGGAATGATAAAGAATAATAAAATCGATTGGGAAACCTTAAAAAAAGCAACTCGTGATGCGGTTGATTTTCTGGATAGTGTTATCGATATGTCTAAATTCCCACTTCCCGAAATTGATAAAATGGTTAAGTCGAATAGAAAGATCGGGCTTGGTGTAATGGGTTGGGCAGATCTGCTTTTCCTGCTTAAAATTCCATATAATAGCGATAAAGCTGTCAAATTAGCTGAGGAAGTTATGGAATTTGTTGATTATCATTCAAAGGTAAGATCTATTGAACTGGCAGTGGAAAAAGGAGCTTTCACGAATTTCAAAGGCAGCATTTATGAAACAAAGAAATTGATCCGTGAAGATCTGAAAATGGATTGGAAAGATCTCATGAACACAATGGCGGAAAAAGGTATAAGAAATGCAACTACGACCACAATAGCGCCAACAGGCACTATAAGCATGATCTGCAATACTTCCGGTGGGGTTGAACCACAATTTTCTCTGGTTTATGTGAAGAACGTGATGGACGGGGATGAACTTCTATATGTAAATCCTCATTTTGAAAAAGCCATTAAAGAAGCAGGAATTTATTCAAAAAAATTAATGGAAGAAGTTGCCAAAAAAGGAAGTGTAGCTCATATTAAAAACATACCGGAAGAAATAAAAAAGGTCTTTGTTACTTCTCACGATATTTCACCGAAATGGCATATTCGTATGCAGGGTGCTTTCCAGAAATATGTCGATAACGCAGTTTCCAAAACTATAAATTTCACAAATAAAGCTACAAAAGAAGAAATACAAATGGCTTATGAACTTGCCTATGAATCGGGCTGTAAAGGTGTTACCGTTTATCGTGACGGCAGCCGTGAAAATCAGGTTCTAACTGTTGGTAAAGAAGTTAAAGAAACCAAAGCAAATGGTCATAGAGTTGCTCCTCGCGAACGTCCGCTGATTACGACCGGAATGACCCAGAAAATTGAAACCGGCTGCGGTCATCTGTATATCACCATTAATTCCGATAAAAAAGGAGCCTGCGAAATATTTACTCAAATGGGAAAAGTAGGAGGATGTGCCTCTGCTCAATTGGAAGCTATCGCCAGGCTTACTTCTCTTCTGCTTCGTTCCAATGTAAAAGTTAGTTCCATTGCACGTCAATTGAAGGGAATCCGCTGTCCTTCACCGATGTGGAATAACGGAGAAATAGTAACTTCCTGTGCCGATAGCATCGCTAAATCGTTAGAAGTATTTCTTGAACTTGAAAAAGATTCACAAGAGAATATAAAAAAGATAAATAAAAAAGCTTTGAAAAAACCCAAAAGAAGATCAACACATGCAATGAGGATCTGCCCGGATTGCGGCAGCACCGTAGAACATTCCGAAGGCTGTTTGAAATGTAATTCCTGCGGTTGGTCTAAATGCTAAAAAGAATTATATTATAAATAAGAAATGATTAATAATGGGTAGGTTATTTCCTACCCATTTTTATTTGAATAGAGGAATAAATGAAAAGATTAATTATTGGTTTGGTAATTTTTATGGTAACGCTTTCGCTGGCAGCATCTATACGTGTGGTTACGTATAATGCACTTAATTTTGGCGGGAATGATGAGGATAGACTTCCCTTTTTTGAAACAATCCTAAATGATATAGATGCAGATATATTATTATTTCAGGAGATCGAAAATGGAATGGGTGGTGAATTATTATTATCTGCTCTTAATAATGGTTCAGATGATTTTTCCGGATCGGTATATCTGAATGGACCGGATACTAATAATATCCTGATATATCGAAATTCATTAATTACTTTTGCTTCTCAGGATACTATCTCTACGGATCTAAGAGACATCTCAGAATTTGAATTGATCATCGATGGTACTTTGATCCGTTTTTATAGCTGTCATTTGAAAGCAAGTACAGGTAATGAATATCTGCGTCTGGCAGAGGTAACACAACTTCGGAATCATTTGAGTCAATTAGATGAAGGATCAGAATTTATTATTGTTGGTGATATGAATTTCTATACAAGTTCTGAGCCTGGATATCAGAAATTCATTGCTGATGAAGTAAATAATATTGGTAGAGCCGAAGATCTTTCCGACGAAGTCGGAGAATGGCATAATAATATTGATTTTGCCGGTGTACATACTCAATCTACTCGTACTAATCAATTTGGCGGTGGTGCCGGCGGTGGGCTCGATGATCGGTTTGATTTTATTTTTTCTTCCTACCAATTGAATAATGGAATCGGATTAGAATATATAGATGATACAATTACTTCATTTGGGAATGATGGTGAACATTTCAATATGTCGATAAATAACGGAACTAATTCTGCTGTTTCACCGGAAATAGCAGATGCTTTATATGAAGCTTCAGATCATCTGCCGGTTATTGCGGATTTTAATACTATCACTTCTTTTGAACCTATAATTGTAGTTCGTATTCCAAATATTGAAGAGAAATGGCAGCAAGGAACGGAACATAATATAGAGTGGGTGAGTGCTAATTTTGGCGGGAATGTAAAGATAGAATTGCAAAATGAAACTTCTGATGAGCGGGAAGTACTTGCAGCATCTACCGAGAATGACGGTGAATGGACATGGAATATTCCTTTAGAGCAACTTTTAGGGGAGTATAAAATTGTAATCTCTGATGCGGATGATGGTGATCCGATCGATGAAAGTAATAATCCATTTAGTATCATTGTGCCAACGGAAGAATATACAATATATGAAATTCAATATTCTGTAGCAGGACCTTCTCCTTTAGAAGGTGAACAGGTTATTACATATGGGATTGTCACTGCCGTTTCTTATAATGGATTCTTTCTGCAAGATGGAGCGGGTGCGTGGAATGGGATATTTGTTTATGAATATGGCAGTAATGTAAACCAGGGTGATGAGATTGATATTACCGGTACAGTAGCAGAATATTTTGATAAAACTGAATTAGCCGATATTGTTGAATGTAGTATTCTTTCAAGTGGGAATCTACTCCCCGAAGCTGTCTTTCTTTCCACCTTAGATGTGAATCAAGAAGATTATGAAGGTGTGCTTGTGCAGGTTAATAATGCTGAATGTACCGGTTATGATCCTGAATATGGCGAGTGGTTGGTTGATGATGGTTCCGGTGAAATAATGATAGATGATCTGGTATATGTTTTTGTTCCGGAAATTGGAGAATTCTACGATATTATTGGTGTTGTTGATTACTCTTATAGTTCATTTAAAATTGAACCACGCTACTCGAGTGACATAAGCATTGCTTCATCAGTTCAGGAAGATGTTGTAAATATTGATTTCAAGTTGTATAATTATCCAAATCCGTTTAACCCGTCTACAACGATTTTTTTTGAATTAACCGCAAAGGACGCTAAGAACGCAAAGTTGGAAATCTATAATTTGAAAGGACAGAAAGTGAAGACATTCCCGATTAACCAATTTACCAATCAACCAATTCAACAAATTGTTTGGGATGGAAAGGACGAGAACAATAAACCTGTCTCGTCTGGAATATATTTTTATAAATTAATTTCCGGAGATTTCAAGCAAACTAAGAAAATGATACTCCTAAAATAATGGCGGACTTGTAAGCCTACGGCTTATAAATTTCCCATAACCCGGTTTTTGCAAAATTCCTTTTTCGCAGTCAAATACAATTTTACCGCGAATAACGGTTTTATCTATCGAGCAGGAAAATTTTGTGTTATTGAACGGTGAATATTTACCTTTGGAATGAATGCGAGTTTCATCGACCAAATAGGGTTTAGACAGATTAATAATTGTGAAATCGGCATCGGTTCCAATTTGCAAGCTTCCTTTCTCTGGGTATAATCCATAACGTTTTGCAGCGTTTTCCGAAGTTAACTTTATCATTCTTTTTAAATTAACTTTTTCCTTAAGATAAAATTCTGAGAAAAGATAGGGTATTAATAATTCTGTGCCCGGTATTCCACTGTAAACTTTTGAGAAATCATCAATTTTTTTTCCTTTATCATAATCACATCCGGCATGATCTGTTGTGACAAAATCAAGACTTCCTGTTTTCAAACAGTTTCTCAAGAAATCTCTGTCCTCATCAAATTTTACAGGTGGTGCAGTTTTGAGTCTTCCTTTCAGGATTGGGAAATCTTCAGATGTAAATTGTAGAAAATGAGGGCAGGATTCGAAGGTTACTTCGAATTGCTTTTTGCTTTCCAATATCAGCTTCGCAGCTTCTTTACTGCTGATGTGAACAAAGTGGACTTTGTTCTTTTTGCCGAGAGATGAGAGAATGTTTCTTACAGCTTCTACCTCTGCTTCTACAGGTCTTGTCTTCACATAATTTTCCGGTAATTTCATTTGTTCATACGTCAGTTTGCTGATTGAATTATTGATGATATTCTCATCTTCGGCATGAAAAGCAAAAAGGATTTCTGGAAATTGTTTGAAAATATTTTTAATTTCTTTATAGGAAAGAGCACCAAATGTTTCCATACCTGAAATTGTATAAATCTTAAAACCAACAACTCCGGCATCCCAAAGTTCTTGAACCATTTTATCTTTTATCGGAACATCATTTTTCCTTATTCCACCCCAAAGTGCAAAATCTATAACAGCTTTGGATTTGATAACAGTTAATTTCTTGTTTAGATTTTCGTAGTTTATGACTGGCGGAATAGAAGTGCATGGCATATCAATAATTGTAGTTATTCCTCCGCAGGCAGCAGCGGTTGTACCTGATGTGAAATCTTCTCGGTCGGTGAATCCGGGATCATTGAAGTGCACATGAGCATCAATGCAGCCGGGGATGAGTAATTTCCCATGAAGATCTATAACTTCAACCTCTTTTGCGGGTTTTATGTCTTTATCGATTTGTATGATCTTCTCGTTAAAAAGTATATCGGAAATTTGTGATTTTTCTCCATCTAAGATAAATGCATTCTTTAATATTATCATCTTAACCTCAAATAGAAGAGAAATTTGAAGGAAAATATTGTCAACTCAATAATAGATTTAGAAATATCTGATAAGTCATTTGACAAAAATTATAACTCTTTAAAATTAACATTGTTAAGACTATTGGTGGTAAAATCATAGTTCTAAAAAGAGGAATAATGCGTTATAAAGAAATTTTAAGTAAAATGCTAAAAGAAGAAAAAAATCCTGTTAATAAAATGTATCTTCATGAAATCAACATTAAATGGACAAAAATTTCAAAAGCAGTTGAAAAAAGTAATGGATCGAATCAAGAAATTGTTGAAATGCTCAATATTTTTCGCAAAGCCATTACAAATAGTAAATACAAATTTAACAAACTCAATTCAAAAGGTTTTATTGATGAATCTCCAATTTTTTCCGTGAATTATCTTCATGACCTTGTAACTGTAATTATGAAAAGAGAAAGCATAATAGATCATACAGGTATTTTCTGGGGATCTGGTACATTTAATATGAACTACGCATTTTCGCCGGTCAGCTTTAACACATTAGAGAAGAATCTTCATTTCAAACAATCATTTTCTCCTGAAGTACTTTTTTTGGGTCAGAAGATCGATCTTCATTACAGGATTGCCGGCAAGCGGAATTTTGAAAAACACGAGAGTATTCTTCCACTTATAGTATTCCATTCTTATAAAATTCTTAAACATGAAAATATGTTATATTTAGATAGTCTTGCAGGATTGTCTAAAAATGCATTCAATAAATCAAAAACTATCATATTAACCGAAAAACTGGAAGAAGATTTTATCCCCGATCTTTCTTCAACTAATATTGATCATGTTTGCGTATTAATAAAAGGAAATGACAACAAAATTTCTGTAGAAGTTGTAGATGAATTAGAAAAACTTGTAAATAATATACTAAAAGAAAAATATACGATTCCAAAAAATATTTTAGATACAGGTATAATTACAAAGTGGAGATAAGATGAGCAATTCACAAATTTCAAAAGCGATGAAGATAAAATTGGAGTCTGTTTTACCGGAATATCCCGAATTTGTAGAAAGAATTCGTCGTGCACCTTGCCGTGAAATGCATCTTAATAAACAAGAAATTGAACTTGCACTTAAAAATGCCCTGCGGTATATTCCAGAAGAACTTCACGAAAAACTTGCTCCTGAATTTTTAGATGAACTTATGGAACACGGTCATATTTATGCTTACCGTTTCCGACCGAATGAAAAAATTTATGGGAAACCGTTAGAAAAATATAATGGGAAATGCCTGGAAGGAAAAGCTTTTCAGGTAATGATAGATAATAATTTGGATTTCACTACAGCACTTTATCCTTATGAACTTGTTACTTATGGTGAAACGGGTGCTGTTTGTCAGAACTGGATGCAATACCTTCTCATAAAGAAATATTTAGAAAACCTAACTCATGAAAATACACTTGTAGTCATGAGCGGGCATCCTCTCGGCTTATTCAAATCTTCTCCCGATGCACCACGTGTGATCAATACAAATGGGTTGATGATCGGTGAGTTTGATAATCAGGAAGATTTTAACCGTGCAAATGCACTTGGTGTGGCAAATTATGGACAGATGACTGCCGGTGGTTGGATGTATATTGGACCTCAGGGAATTGTTCACGGAACATATAACACAATTCTTATTGCCGGAAGAATGAAACTTGGTGTTCCGGCAGATGGAGATCTGAAAGGAAAATTATTTGTTTCATCCGGTTTAGGCGGAATGAGCGGGGCACAACCGAAAGCAGTTGAGATTGCAAACGGAGTTGGTATTTTTGCCGAAGTAGATATTTCCAGAATTGAAACACGTCATGAGCAAGGCTGGGTTGGAAGAATTGTAGAATCTCCACAAGATACCTTTGCAATAGCTGCAGAATATATAAAAAACAAGCAAAGTATTTCCATAGCATATCATGGAAATATTGTTGATCTTTTAGAATATGCTGTGAAAGAAAATATCCCCATTGATCTACTTTCCGATCAAACTTCCTGTCATGCAGCTTATGAAGGCGGATATTGCCCGCAAGGACTCACCTTTGAAGTACGTACAAAAATGTTGTCTGAAAATCGGGAAGAATTCTGCAGATTGGTCGATGAATCTTTGAAAAGACACTTCAAAGCGATAAAGAAGCTTGTAGCAAATGGAACCTATTTCTTCGATTACGGCAATAGCTTTATGAAAGCAGTTTATGATGCCGGAGTTAAAGAAATTTCCAAAAATCCTGAAAATACATACGATGGCTTTATCTTTCCAAGTTATGTTGAAGATATTCTGGGACCAGAACTTTTTGATTTTGGTTACGGTCCGTTCCGCTGGGTTTGTTTATCGGGGAAAGAAGAAGATCTTATTAAGACAGATCATGCCGCCGCCGAGATCATAAAAAATCTTCGTGAAGAACCACGCTATCAGGACATGGACAATTATGTATGGGTTCATGATGCGATGAAAAATAAATTGGTTGTTGGAACTCAGGCTCGCATACTTTATCAAGATGCACCGGGCAGGCTTGCGATTGCTCTTAAATTTAATGAGATGGTTCGTAAAGGTGTGGTTGGACCAATTATGCTTGGTAGAGATCATCATGATACCGGCGGAACTGATTCACCTTACAGAGAGACCTCAAATATCAAAGATGGCTCCAATATAATGGCAGAAATGAGTACTGAATGTTATGCGGGAAATGCAGCACGCGGAATGAGTATGGTTACGCTGCATAATGGCGGTGGTGTTGGAATCGGTAAAGTCTCTAACAGCGGATTCGGTATGGTTTTAGATGGAAGCGAGAAAGTAGATTTTATTATTGAACGAGCCTTTCCGTGGGATGTTATGTGTGGAGTTGCAAGACGTGCATGGGCAAGAAATGAGAATTCTATTATAACAGCTATCGAGCACAATGAAAAATTTAAAAATACCGATCATATTACACTTCCTTTCATTCCTAAAGAAGGATTAATCGAGAAGATAGTAGCTGAGAAATTTAAGAAATAGGTAGCGTTAAGATAACTGTGTCTAATTATTAAATTTTTCATGGTAACTCGTAAACCAGATGTTCATAAAATCAGCAAGGTTTTTCTCTGATTTGAAACCATCCAAGTTCTTTAACTTTCGATTTAATTGTCTGATC
>JAUVLU010000081.1 GCA_030600585.1 Candidatus Cloacimonadota bacterium
GAGCTTGTGAAAGAAGTAGAACAGTCACCTTGACTGTTTGAAGTAAGAAATCAGAGATCAGAAAGCAAAAAGTAACTCAAAGCTCCGCCTTTGAGAAAGAATAAATAAAGACCAAAGAATAAAGTAGAAAGTAAAAAGTAACTCAAAGCTCCGCCTTTGAGAAAGACTAAAGAATAAAAGACAAAAGCAAAAATCAAAAAATCAGAAAGCAGAGGACAAAAATCAGAAAAATGAAAAGAGAACAAATCATACATTTGCTGAAAGAATTTAAAAAAGTAAATACAGATAAATATAGTATAACAAGTTTAGGAATTTTTGGCTCTTATGCAAGAGGAGAAGCTAAACCTGAAAGTGATCTTGATATTGTAGTTGAAGTTTCAAACGTAGATATATTTTTAATGGTTCATATGAAAGATGAGTTGGAGACACTTTTTAATACTAAAATAGATATTGTCCGGTATAGAAAAAGAATGAACAAATACCTAAAGAATCATATTGACGAGGAAGCGGTTTATGTATAATGCTAATATTGTGATCGAGATAATAGAACAAATTTTAAGTGCTTTACAAATAATAAAACGAAGATTTGAAAATATTAATTCTTCTGATGATTTTTTAAATACAGATAACGGACTGGATATGTTAGATGCCATTTGTATGCAGCTAATAGCTGTGGGAGAAAGTATAAAAAATATAGATAAAATTTCTAATAGTAAACTTCTAACAAATTATCCTGATATTGATTGGAAAGGCATAAAAGGGGTGAGAGATATTATTTCTCATCATTATTTTGATCTTGATGCTGATGAGATTTATAATATTTGCAACAATAATATTGGACCTCTGGCTGAAACACTTATAAAGATTAAAGAAGAAGTAGAACAGTCACTCCGCCCGAGAAGATTTGGCGGACAAGTCTTGACTGTTTGATAAATCAGAAATCAGAAAGCAAAGAAAATCAGAATCCCTTGTAGTTCCCTTTTGTTAGAAAAGATGAAAGAAATGGTGATCGTTTTCCTGCGGAAAGCCGACACTTACAAAAGGGAAAGATAGAAAAGCAGGAAGAAAAGATCAAAAAATAAAAGGAAAAAAAATTGGAACTTGATAGCAAAATGAAAAATTTATTTTGGGATATGAATATATCTCAATCTGAAATTAAGGTTCTTTTAGATGATAATGATCTGAATAACCCATTAACAACTTCATTATATGTAAGGATATTGTCTTCGTTTAACTGGTATAAGATTTTAGAACAATTAAACGAAAAACAGTTGCATTCAGCTTTATCAGATGAAGTTATTAAAAAAATTAAATCAAAATGTTTACGGGAACGTTTCAGATACGCAAGAAATATATTATTCGAAAATGAAGAGATAAATCAGAAAGCAGAAAGCAAAGAAAATCAGAATCCCTTCAGTCTTCGTCCCGAAATCTTCGGGACTACACCCAGACAGGTGCAGTACGCCACGGCGCATAAATTCCCTTTTGTTAGAAAAGATGAAAGAAATGGTGATCGTTTTCCTGCGGAAAGCCGACACTTACAAAAGGGAAAGAGAGAAATGCAAGAAGAAAGAATCAAAAAAATAAAAGGAAAAAAAAATTGGAACTTGATAGCAAAATAAAGAACAATCCTCTCCTTTATAAAACTTTTCTACTTGCCTTAGAAATAATCAGACTATACAAATATCTAACAAAAGAAAAGCACGAATTTGTTATGTCTAAACAATTACTAAAAGCAGGTACTTCAGTGGGAGCAAATTCCAACGAAGCAGTTGCCAGACAATCGAAGAAAGATTTTATTGCAAAATTAGGAATTGCAAGAAAAGAAGGCTCTGAAACTAATTACTGGATTAATCTTTTGGTTTTCAGCGAGTATTTAACCGAGGAAGATGCAAGATTGGCTTTCAGCTTGCTAAATGAATCCATGAATTTGATTTGCTCCAGTATTAAAACAACAAAACGAAATTTAGGAATTTATGATAAATAAAAAATTTATTCCGTTTTTCTGCTTTTTGTTTTTTGCTTTTTGCCGTTCATTCTGCTTTCTACTTTTTGCAGTTATTTCTCTCAACAATTTGAAACAATTAGATTATCGGTTGGAGTCTTATGATAAATAAAAGATTTATTCCGTTTTTCTGCTTTTTGTTTTTTACTTTTTGCCGTTCATTCTGCTTTCTGCTTTTTGCTTTTTGCTTTATTGGGTTAACCTCCTGCTCTTCCCCCACAGCAACCCCCAAAGGCACCCTCACCGGTACGGTATCCCTCGAAGGACTCTCCAACCATTCTCTCATCTCCGTCGCTCTCTACAACCTCGCTTACCTTGACACAACCATCGTAAGAATTAACAGCCAATACCCTCACATCGGAATAATAATAACACAACATACAGAATTCGACCACAGACTCCAATCACCAATAAAATACACAGAAACTCTCGCTGACGGCAGCTTTGAAATAACCAAAATTCCAACCGGAAAATACAACCTCGTTGCCATGAAATCCGACTTCGGCTTTAAATATTTATACGAAATTGAAATTGAAGAAGGAGAGAACGAAATTTCACAAGCTCGTTGTCATCCTGAGTTTATCGAAGGACGCAGTGAAATTTCATCAAGAAATAAAGATCAAAGATTAAAGATAA
>JAUVLU010000053.1 GCA_030600585.1 Candidatus Cloacimonadota bacterium
AAACTCCTAAAGATATTTTCAAGAATGAAAAGAAAAAAACTTGGCAAAATAATTGGAATTTTAAACCTATCATAGTTGATGATTATATTAAAGATATTGAAAAAATAAAAACGGGTGGATACTTTTACTGTTTACCGGTCACAGCATGAATAATTTAATATTGACAAATAGCTAACGTTTTCAGTTATCTCCTATTTAAAATAAAATAGAGGAATAATAATGAAGCATTTGCCCGGATTCACCTGATGTTTTTTTAAATTCCAGCAGGAGACTCTTTCGGGCAGAGAGGATTATTCCAATAATTAAGATTACAAATTTATACATATTTCGTAATTTACCTGATCGAGCTCCTTAAAAAAAATATAGGAGTCAAAAAAAAAATGAAAAATTTCTTTTCCACAAAAAGCGGCATCATCGTTGTTGGTGCTGTTATTGGCGTAGCGGCAGCAATTCTTCAAAAATTGGGAAATCCACCCAATATGGGATTATGTATTGCCTGTTTCGAGCGTGATATTGCCGGAGCTTTAGGACTTCACAGAGCAGGAGTTGTTCAATATATTCGTCCTGAAATTATCGGGATATTACTTGGATCGTTTTTAATTTCTCTCACCTTCAAAGAATTCAAACCTCGCAGCGGTTCATCATCTATCATTCGTTTCTTTCTGGGATTCTTTGCTATGATCGGCGCACTCGTTTTTCTGGGATGCCCATGGCGTGCATTCCTGCGTCTGGCAGGTGGAGATTTAAATGCGATAATCGGGATTCTTGGGTTGGTTTTTGGTATTTTTATTGGAACTGTCTTCATAAGAAAAGGATACGATCTTGGAAGATCGATGCCATCCCAAAAGAAAGCTGCAGGATATATCATGCCTATCGTAATGGCAGCTTTGTTGCTGATGCTGATTTTCCAATTCAAGCCAATACTCTTCAGCGAAAAAGGACCCGGTGCAATGCATGCTCCTCTTTATATCAGCTTGATCGCCGGACTTATTATCGGCGGCTTGGCACAACGAAGCCGTTTCTGCACAATGGGTTCGATCCGTGATATTATCATCGTTAAGGATTTCCATCTTTTCAGTGGAGTAGCAGCATTTGCGATTTCAGCTTTTATTATGAACATTATTTTTGGGCAATTCAAGACAGGATTTACCGGACAGCCTGTTGCTCATGATCTACATTTATGGAATTTTCTGGGAATGATTTTATCCGGTTTGGCATTTGCTCTGGCAGGTGGATGTCCGGGGCGTCAATTGATTTTGAGCGGTGAAGGTGATACCGATGCAGCAATTTTCGTTTTTGGAATGTTTGCCGGAGCAGCTTTTTCCCACAATTTTTCAATAGCATCATCTCCCAAAGGAATCGGAACATTCGGAGCTTACGGAACTATCATCGGTATTATATTCTGCCTTATCATCGGCTTTAGCATGATCCAAAAAAGAAAAGTATAGGAGTTGATTACACACAATTCTTTCGACTTAACACAAGACCTTTGGCTTGTGCCAAGTCTTAGATAATATATGAAAGATTATGAATAATAAACACAGAGAGTTCAAAAAGGCAACATTCCGAAGAGCTTCGCACATTCGGAAGTTTAGAGGAAAAACAATTATTTTTTCTTTGTGTCTTAGTGCCTTTGTGGCAAGATAAGGAGTTAAAAAATGAAACAAATAGATACTCGCGGACTTTCATGTCCGCAACCCATAATTTTAGTTTTAGATGAAATAAGAAACGGAAAAGATGAATTTGATGTGGTTATGGATAGTGAAGCATCATGTGAAAATGTTAAAAGACTTCTAACAAAAAATAACTTGGAATTTGATGTGAAAGAAAATTCAGATCATACGGTTTATTATGTTAAAAGATAAAGAAAATAACGGTGTTATCTATTTTGATAATGCCGCCACCTCTTTCCCAAAACCGCAATGTGTAACAAATGCAGTTGTGCATTATATTACTCAGATCGGTGCAAATCCGGGTCGTTCCGGTCATAAAATGGCAATTGAAGCAGGTCAAATCGTATATAAAACAAGGAAGTCTATTGCCACACTTTTCAAATTAAAAAATCCGATGCATGTTATTTTTACTTCCAATGCAACCGAAGCTTTGAACACAGCAATTAAAGGTGTTTTAAAAAAAGGAGATCATGCTGTTACATCCGATATGGAACACAACAGCACGATCCGCCCTTTACATGAAATGGAGAAAGAAGGAACTATCTCGCTTTCCATGATCCAAGCTGATAAAATCGGAATTCTCAATCCTGAGAAGATCAGAAAAGCTGTCACACGAAAAACCAAAGCAGTAATCATAAATCATGCTTCAAATGTGATTGGCTGTATTCAACCGATTAAAAAAATTGGGAAAATTTGCAAAGAAAATGGAGTTATATTTATTGTGGATTGTGCTCAATCAGTCGGAGTAGTTCCGATCGATATTGGTAGGGATAATATTGATATTCTGGCTTTTGCAGGTCATAAAGGATTATACGGACCAACCGGAACCGGCGGAATGGTGATTGCAGACGGATTTGATTTCAAAAAGATCGAACCGCTTAAATATGGTGGAACAGGCAGCTTTTCCGATAAGATCGAGCAGCCGGATTTTCTTCCCGACCGTTTTGAAAGCGGCACCTTAAATGTGGCAGGATTGAGTGGACTCTTAGCAGGTTCTGAATATATCCAAAAAAGAAAAGGTGGGATTGAAGGAATTCTAAAATTTAAAACTGAACTTCAAAAATATTTCATTCAACAAGCTGAAATGTTTGTGCCGGATTTCATCTGTTATTCAGCTTCCCATCTTCCTTCAACCGATGTTGTAGCTTTCAGAATAAACAAATTTCCAATTTCCGAGATAGCACAAATTCTTTCCGATAAGTATGGAATAATGTGCAGACAGGGATTGCATTGTTCGCCACTTGCACATCAAACTATTGGAACTTTCCCCGAAGGAACTTTGAGATTCGGATTCAGTATTTTCAACAAAAAAGAGGAAATTGACTTTGCTGTGCAGGCACTAAAATCTATCTCAGAGGGTAGAAAAAAATGAAAGCTGTAATTTTATTTCAATCAACAAATCATGCTATCTGGGCAGAGAATGAACTGAAAAGTCATAAGATCGCATGCAGGATGATCAGTGTTCCACGTCATCTAAGTTCCGATTGCGGTTATTGTGTTCAAATAGATGCCGAAAACAAAGAAAAAGCAATCGATATTCTAACTACAAATAATATTGAATTTGAGAAGATCGAGAATTTGTAATTATCACAATATTAAACCTTCGGAAGGTTGTAAAACTTCTCGCTTTTTTTTGACCTTCCGAAGGTTAACTGCCCGTTGCATAGCAGAAGCTATACAGCAAGGAGATTTTTAGCGTCATCCTGCCTGCCTGGTCGAAACTTGCGAAGACTGAACAAGTCTCTCACCCCAAGCTATTCAGCCACGGTATACACCATGGCAAACGGGGCAGACGCTGTTCTCAAAATATCGTCATTCTGACGAGTCTCTCACGCTGTTCTCCATAGGAAGAATAACCAAAAAAAATATTACTCGTCCCTATCAGGCAACTGCCTGACCGGCACTTGACGGATTGTCTTGGGAACGAAATTAAAGATTTCCAAGCTGGGGTCCTGGAAACCAGAATGTAACAAGAATAATAGATTCCCAAACGGGGGTTTGGGAACTAGAATACCGACCTTCCGAAGGTTAATATCGTAAGGCATAAATCAAAAAAAATCCTTGCTATTAAAGTAAAAGTTTAAAATTTGGTCATAAAAAAATATCGTAATAAGTATTTTTTAGAATAAAGGGAGAAAATATGGGTCTCAAAACATTTCCAGGTGGAATTCACCCTCATGATAATAAATCTTTTTCTAAAGACAAGAAAATAGAAACAATGCCTTTACCCGAAAAAATTGTGATTCCCCTTTCACAGCATATTGGAGCACCATCAAAGCCAATTGTTAAGGTTGGTGATGAAGTTCTTGCGGGGCAAAGAATAGCTGAGGCAGGTGGTTTTGTCTCTATTCCAATGCATTCATCAATCTCCGGAAAAGTTACTAAACTCGATAAATTCAGACATCCAACCGGCACTTTAGTACAAGGTATCGAAATCACAAGTGATGGTGAAGACAAATGGATAGAGCTTATTGATGATAGTAATTATATGGAACTCATCTCAAAAGATATGAAGGATCGGATTGCCGATGCCGGTATTTGCGGGATGGGCGGCGCCGGTTTTCCTACTCATGTAAAACTTTCACCTCCAAAAGGTAAAACGATCGATACGATCATATTGAATGGTGTGGAATGCGAACCTTACCTTACAGCCGATTACCGTATAATGCTGGAACAGGCAGAGGATATTATCTCCGGGCTTAAAATTCTAATGAAGATCGTCGATGCAAAAAATGGTGTCGTTGGAATTGAAGCAAATAAACCGGATGCTATCAAACTTTTTAAAACCATGCTGAAAAATGATAAGAATATCAAGGTTGTCGGACTCCACCTCAAGTATCCGCAAGGTGCGGAGAAGCAGCTCATCTATGCAGCTACGAAACGTAAAGTTCCTAATAAAGGCGGACTCCCAATGGATGTGAACGTTGTTGTGCAGAATGTTGGAACTGCTATCGCCGTTTATGAAGCTGTAAGATACAAAAAACCACTTATTGAAAGGGTTATCACGGTTAGTGGAAAGATCGTGAAAAACCCTAAAAATATAAAAGCTCGTATTGGAACATTTTATTCTGATCTTTTAGAATTTTGTGGTGGAACAACCGAAGATATTGGAAAGATTATTTCCGGTGGTCCAATGATGGGTTTTGCAATTCCATCTTTAGAAACACCGATGACCAAAGGAAGTTCCGGTCTGATCCTATTTGATAAAAAAGAAGCTCACAAAGAAAAAGAAGATGTATGTCTGCGTTGCGGTCGCTGTGTAGATGTTTGCCCATTGAATCTTGTACCCAGTCTTATCGCTCATCACGTACGCAATGATGATTGGGATTCTGCAGAAAAATTTGGCGTGATGGACTGCATGAAATGTGGTAGTTGTGCCTATGTTTGTCCTTCTCACATCAAACTTATCCAATGGATAGATATTGGTAAGATCAAGGTGAACGAGAAGAGAACAAATAATACTTAATGTTAATGAATTTAAAATAATAAATAAAAATTGGATTATGGGTAATGATCAGGAATACAAATCCCGAATTACAAACCCTTAATTCCGAATAATGGAGGATATATGAACGATGTTTTTGCTGTTTCGGCAGCACCGCATATTAAACAGAGAATATCAGTTTCTTCTGTAATGTGGCAAGTCGTTTTGGCTCTTACACCGGCACTTCTGGTAGGGATATTCTTTTTTGGAATTCAATCTCTGTTTCTTACTCTCTATGCAGTTATAGCTGCCGTAACCACTGAAGCATTGATCCAGAAATTCAGGAAAGTTCCCATAACAATTAGTGACGGCAGCGCAGTTGTAACAGGCATTCTTATTGCATTTAATATCAACTCTTCTTCACCTTGGTGGCTACCTGTTATTGGAGCGGTTTTCGCAATTGCGATAGGTAAACAAATATTTGGCGGATTAGGTTTTAATATTTTCAATCCCGCTCTATTGGGTCGTGCTTTTATGGTAGCTTCATGGCCAACTTTAACTACAGCAGGCTGGAAAGCTACAACGCCAATGAGCAATTTATTCCAAAGTTCAATAAACGGACTAAGGAATTTACCTTCTAATGTTCCTGATGTAATAACTTCGGCTACTCCGCTGGGAGTTGTAAAAGCACTACGTGATACAACTCAAATAAGCAGTGATATGGCAAACACAGTTATGGATAATCTCACCAGTATGAATACACTTCAGGATCTCTTCTGGGGAAATATCGGTGGCGTTATTGGTGAGGTTTCTGCGGCTGCTTTGCTTATCGGTGCTGCCTTTCTTGCCTGGAAACACATCATAGAATGGAGAATACCGATCAGCTATATTGGAACTGTATTTATACTTATTTATATGTTCGGTGGAATTAATGGTATGTTCTCGGCTTCTATTTTGCTTCCTATCTTCCATATTTTATCAGGAGGACTTATACTCGGTGCATTCTTCATGGCTACCGATATGGTAACTTCTCCCGTTACAAAAAGGGGAAGGCTCATCTTCGGTATGGGTTGTGGTATTATTACTGTTGTTATCCGCCTGATCGGTGGTTATCCTGAGGGAGTTTCATACTCTATTTTGTTTATGAATATGGTAGTCCCACTGATAGACAGATATACTGTTCCCAAGCCTTTTGGGCAAATTAAACGCGTTTAACTAAACGCTGATAAACGCAGAAAGATATGATGAAAAAGATGAACCGCAAAGAACGGAAAGACGCTAAGAAAAGAAAGTTTTTGTTTTCACCTTTGCGCCTTTGCGTACTTAGCGGTAGATATTAAGGAGTTTGAATGAAATATTATTTGAAACTTGGTTTTGTATTATTATTAATAACCGCTATCGCCAGTGGAATTCTGGCGTATCTGAACACAATAACTCAACCAATTATCGAAGAGAATCAACGCATTGCACAGGAAAAAGCGAGAAAGGAAGTTCTTCCTTCTGCCGCCACTTTTGAAGAAGTTAACGGCGATCTTACATATTACATTGGTAAAGATGCAGAAGAAAATGTAGTTGGGTACACATTTGCAGCATCTCTCTATGGTTACAGCAGCAATGTAAAAACAATGGTTGGAATTAATCCTGATCTGATCATTGAGAAGATCAAAATAATCTCTCAGGCAGAAACTCCCGGACTCGGTGCTAACTGCGAAAAATCGGAATTTCAAGAACAATTCAGCGGAAAACAAAAAAGTGAGTTGTTGGTTGATAAAGACGGCGGCGCCATCGAAAGTTTAACCGGTGCAACTATCACAACTCGCACCATAACCAATTCCATTAAAGCTGCAATGAACAAACTCGATATTCCTGCAAAAGAAACTATTCTGGAGGTTGAATAATGACTTTATTTAAAGAATTTACCAAAGGATTTATTAAAGAAAATCCGGTATTTGTGATGGCATTAGGGCTCTGCCCCACACTCGCTGTAACCTCTTCGGTAGTGAATGCGATCGGGATGGGATTAGCTGCTACTTTTGTGCTGGTATTTTCTAATATTTTCATCTCACTTATCAAGAATTTAATTCCCTCCAAAATCAGAATACCTGCTTTTATCGTTGTTATTGCATCATTCGTAACTATTGTGGATATGGTGATGCATGCATATCTTCCGGCTATTCATAAAAGCTTGGGATTGTTCATTCCACTGATAGTTGTTAACTGTATTATTTTGGGAAGAGCGGAAGCATTTGCCAGTAAGAACAATGTCTTCAGATCCATCTTAGACGGTTTGGGAATGGGATTGGGATTCACACTTGCTCTCGTTGTAATTAGTGGGATACGTGAAGTATTGGGAGCCGGACAGTTCCTTGGATACAATGTCTTTTCTGCGGAATATACTCCGTTTATAAAAATGAAAATTCCATTTTTACACTATCTAATTAAAGCTAAAGAAGAAATCATATTTGCCATATCAACAAAAGGTTTGACTCCACCTTTTTATACATTAAATAAAATTAAAAACACAATGGAATTCCAACCAATGTTAGTAGCCATTTTGGCACCTGGCGCATTTATTGTGATGGGACTCTTGATGAGTTTGATGAATTTATCAAAAAAGAGAAAAAATTAAACGCTGATGAACGCTGAAAGATATGATAAAAAAATTAGCCGCAAAGTACACGAAGAAGCACGAAAAAAACCTTTGTATTTTAGTGGCAATAAATAGGGAAAAATGAAAAATAATAATCAAAAGATCATACGTTTTCATAAGATTCATAAAATATCTGCGTTGAATAAAAGGAGTATATAAATGGAATTTGTTGGAAAAATACTTTTCATGGCTGTAATGGCTGTCTTCGTTCAGAACTTTGTATTGATGAGATTCTTAGGTCTTTGCCCTTACATTGGTGTTTCCAAAAAATTGGATTCCGCCTTAGGTATGGGAATGGCTGTCATTTTTGTAATGACGATGGCATCTACCTTTACTTGGCTCATACATACATATCTTTTGGTTCCGCTGCATATTGAATTTCTGCAAACAATTGCCTTTATTCTCACTATCGCATCGCTGGTTCAACTTGTGGAAATGGTTATCCAAAAAACTGCTCCTGCACTTTATAAAGCTCTCGGAGTCTTCCTCCCGCTCATTACTACAAACTGTGCTGTTCTCGGTGTTGCGATCTTGAACATCCAATCTGAATACAGTTTTATCTTTGCAATCCTGAATGGATTATTTGGCGGAATTGGATTTTCTTTGGTTCTAATTTTGATGGCAGGAATTCGTGAACGACTGGAACGAGCCGAGCTTCCCGCAAGTATGAGAGGAATGCCGATCGCAATGATTGTTGCCGGCAGCATGGCGCTTGCTTTCTTGGGATTTTCAGGTTTAAAATTTTAGGGGGAATTAATGTCGATATTAATATATTCAGTTGCAACTTTAGGAACATTGGGACTTATTTATGGTCTTGGACTGGCTTTTGCATCTAAAAAATTCCATGTCGAGATCGATCCTAAAATCGAAGAAATAAACGAAATTTTACCGAATGCAAATTGTGGTGCTTGCGGTTATCCCGGCTGCGCAGCCTATGCTGAAGCAATTGTGGAAAAAGGTGCAGATATAAATCTTTGCGCTCCCGGCGGAGATGAAGTTATCAAACATATCGCTGAGATAATGGGGTTAGAAGCAACAGCAGCCGATAATAAAGTTGCCATTATCCATTGTCAGAGCGGCGGGAAAGATAATACCCACCTTCGATATATATATCATGGAATCGAAAGCTGTAAAGCTGCAATTCTGGTTTCAGATGGACCAAATGCCTGTAATTACGGATGTGTATTCCAATATGATTGTGTAAGAGCCTGCAAATTTGACGCAATGCATATTGATGATAACGGAATGATTATTGTTGATAAGGAAAAATGTACGGGTTGTGGTGCATGTGCAATTGCCTGTCCAAGAGATCTTATTGAAATGGTTTCAATTAAAAAACGTGTTCATATCCTTTGTACATCTCATGATAAAGGTGCAATTTCACGAAAAGTTTGCGGTAATAATACAGCTTGTATCGCCTGTACGCTCTGTGTGAAGAAATGTCCGGTCGATGCAATAACGATGGAAAATAATCTGGCAGTTATTAATTATGATAAATGTATTGTCTGCGGTATGTGTGCCGATGTATGTCCTACTTCTGCCATTTTTGATCCACTTAAGGAAATTCGAGCACAGAAGAAAGCTGCAACAAAAGTAAAAGCTGAAGCAATAAAAAAGAAAATAGAAGAACAAAAAGCTAAAGAAAATAAAGAAGATAAATAATAAATTATGATGAGTTTTTTCGAAGATATTAAAGAGAAACATTTAAAAAAAAGAGGACAGAAACTTCTATCTAAAAATGATTTTGAAAAAGCTTATCTGCTTTTTCAAAAGGCGTTCCTCATGAATAATTCTGTTGAAAACAAATTTAATCTGGGAATTTCCCTTCTTTCGCTTTCCGAATTTTCCAAAGCGGAAAAATACCTTGAAAATATTTATGATGAATATCCGGAAAATGAACTGAACTTACTCGCTCTGGCAGAATGCAATATTATGCAGAGAAAATGGGATAAAGCAGTTAAATTCTACCAAATGAACGTGAAATTATTTCCCGATAGAAAATCTTATAAGCAATATCTTGATATAGCCGAAGATGTGGTTGCCAGAGAAAAATATGTAAAGGCAAAAGAATTATTCAAAGAAGCTACAAGCGAACTAAAGAAAAAGAATGATAAAAAGGCGCTTAGCATTCTTCTGCAAGCAAATGAATATTTTCCCGAAGATGCAATTATATTAAACAATATTGCTACATTGTACATTATGCTGAAAGATTTTCGTAAAGCCTATAGCTATGCAATGAAAGCTGTATCAATGGAACCCAATGATCAACGATTTCAGAATAATTTGACTATAGCAAAAAGAAAACTTAAAAAATAATAAGTACTTTTTCAAAAAATCCGTTATTATAATTCTAAATATTGACAAAAGAAAAAGAGTTTTAAAAATAGAATAAAAAAAAATTAAGACTCCGGGAGTATTAATGAAAAGAGCATTTATTGTATTTTTTTTAGTATTTATCAGTTTTTTAAATGCAAGTTTTCTTATTGATGTATATCATAAAGATTATGGCGTGATAGACCGCACAGTACTTGTATTTGACACCAGACCTCAATATGAAATCCTTAAGCATGAATCAGATCTCCAGATAAACCTGATAAAATGTCGTAAAGATGTTTCATTACAGAAATTAGACATAATTAACAGTAAAGTTATAACAGGTTTAGATTACCTGGTTTCAGAAGATAAAGTTATGGTTATGATCGATATAAACACTACACAATTGCTCATAACAGGTGAGAGGTATAAAGTGGAAGGGATGGAATTGCAGGGAGATGTTTTTAAACTTGTTCTGGATATTTTTATCTCAACTAATCCCAAAACTCTTTCCGAACTTACAAGTTATGCTTCTTTCTATGAAACAACCGGAAATATAGAACTAACAGATAAATATAATAAACTGGTTGTAGAACTCCATGATAAGATCAAAGATCAACAAGAAAACGGAACTGCACAATTCACACAAGATGTTACTAAAAAAGAGCAACTAAAAATTACTGATAAACTTAAATCCTCAGTCAAAAATTTAAGCACAAAATTTGATTATAAACTCATTGGTGTTGCTTTGGGTATAATTATTCTGTTAGTTATAATTATTATTATTATTATCAAGCTTGCCCGTAGAAAAACTTCTGCTTTTGATATGGATAAGGACAGCATTCGTCCTACAGATGGTTTTGCAGACAGAACCTATCTGGAGCAAGTAGTCAAAAAGTTAGCTGCAAAGAATTGGGAAATTGAAGAAATTGCTAAAGAGATTGAACTTCCATTTGAAGAAGTGCAAAAAATTATTGCTCCCGATCTTGAACAGGAACTGGAACATTTATAATATAGCCCTCAAAAAAAGCCATTCGGCAACAGCCGGATGGCTTTTTTTGTTTAACAATCACTATTTGAGAAGCAACATTTTCTTAGAATCGATTATTTCGTTACCGATCCTTAATTGATAGAAATATATTCCTGATGAAACAGGTTGGTTATTTTCATTTGTTCCATCCCAAATAACTTGGTGAACTGGTAAATTAGTTAATTGGTGAATTTGGAATGACTTTACTTTCTGTCCTTTTAAATTATAAATACTAAGATTCACAAAATCGGAATTTTGTGTTACAGAAAAAGAAATCGTTGTTGTTGGATTGAATGGATTGGGATAATTCTGATCCAAACTTATAATAATTTCAATTTCTTCATCATCAGCTTCTACATCAGGTTCAAGATAGAAATTCTGAATAACTGCATTATTTGCAATCTCGATATTATCTACATGTTGGCCAAAGTAACCATTCATCCAACAATCTGCACTATACATCCCATTTGGAAGATCAAAGTAATAATAACCATTCATATCTGCTTGAGTATCTGTCCAATATGTTGCAGATCCCACTTGAATATTGGCGTATGGAATGGGAACAACCGTATCTAATTCATACACATATCCTTCCAGAGAACCTTCAAAAATGACCGGTTCCATTTCAATATCCTGTTGAGCTACGTTGTAATTGATAACAATATTTTCTATACAAACAGCATAATAATTAACATGCCATGCATCCAGTGTATAGTTACCATTAGGAAGGTCAAAGTGATAATAACCATCCTGATTGGTAATGGTGTAACCCCAATAAGGAGGGCAAGATGCACATAATTGTACTCCTTCGATCGGATTAACTGTTCCTTCTTCATATACGATACCCCAAAGCTCACCATCAAAACTAATTGGGTCGAGATAGAAATCCTGAGTTACCATTACGTCACCGATAACAATGTCTTCTACTGTTTGTTGATAATACATTTCACCTTCTGCATAAACTTCATAAGTTTCGTTTGGTAAGTAGAGTTGATAATATCCTTCATCATCTACACCTGTAGAATATTGGTTTGTACCATCAAAAGCATTGACCCAGCAGTTTTCTGCAGGTAGCTGAGTTACAGAATCATATATATACCCTTCTACACCACCTTGAGCAGTATAGACATGAAAATTGATACCTATAGAACCGGACATAACATTATTGTAGGATTCAACAACATATACACCGGGTATATCCCAGATATTTGCATTAACGCAATATCCGCCCATTGCATTCGCTTCGCTGGCAACATGAAGAACATAATTACCATTCTGTCCACTTTTGATTTCCATCGACCCAATGTTACTCCAAGAATCAATTTCAAGTCCGGCTATAGGAATATCATCCAAATATGTTGTACCTTCAATTGTGGAATCGGTTGAATATAGTAAATAATCCTGAGTTACAGTACCGCCGTCTTCTACATAAATATCAATATGGTCTGCACGTAAGTAATTGGGGATCAAGCTATCCATATCAAATCCAACCTCCCACAAGCCTTCGATCACAGAAAGATTGTAATATCCCGAACTGTTAGTCTCTGCCCAAACACTTCCCGGCATTTGCCCTTCTGCATAGACCGTAACACCAACAACAGGAGCACTGTTCTCATCCAGAACTGTTCCTTCGATAGTAGAATTCCCGGAAATAAAATCAAAATCATAACCGGTAAGATGAGTATTTATCAAAACATTTGTATAAACAGTGTTTGGAAACATTCCATCCAGAACACCCATCGGATCAAAAGCCATAACCATATAATTTTCTACTATAGGTACAAAATTCTGGTAATTCCCAGAAGCATCTGTAGTTGTCATCCACATATTCTCTTCACTGGACATAGCTGCAATTAATATATTTGGAACTGCCGGAGTAATTGAGCCGGAAACGGAATAATCTGATACGATCGAATCTATCCAGAGATATGCATCATCGATACCGCCGGTATCTTCTGCCACAAAAAATAATCCGGCATTAGAACATCGGTTCGGTCCTTCCTCATCACCATAAAAGGTTATCTGGTATATACCCAACGCAGGATCTTCATCATAAATATCGTTATCTATTATTTCATCTTGCATGTCGGAAATAAGCAGATCTATTGTACTCTCCCATATTTGATTATCATTCATATCTGCCCACATACTCACATTTACTACCGAACAGCCGTCGGAAAAATAGATAGTTATTACAAAGTCATCACCCTGAACAATAGTTGCCTGATCTTCTCCATTGATCTTAACAATTATTGGATCTCTATTACCTGGTTCAATTGAGTAGGATTTTACAGTTGTTTTTTCTCTCTTTTCTAAATCAAACCGGAAAGGATTTGGGATATTTATCCGTTCTGGATTATGCTGCATAACCTTTGTGGGACGGTGTACAGCATTTTGTTTGATAACCTCTAATCTTTCTCTTTCTGTAATCGCGAATACTTGAGATAAGATTAAACTAATAAACATAAAAATAAAAATGATCTTTTTCATTTTTCACCTCCAAAAAAATTAATTGAACTGAGTTTTATTAAATCAATAAATTGAATTTAAAATCTCTTTGTCAAGAGAGAAAATACAAAAATATTTTAAATACATTTGCAATGTTTGATTTATCTAAATGTTGAAATATCATCAAAAAAAAATTGACGTTTTTTAATAAAAACTAATCTTCGAAATATAATTTTTATGATAGATTGGTTTTTCTGTTGTTTGGTCAGATTTGCCAATATAAAGGAAATAAAATGAAAATAGCAATAATCGGATTCGGAGCTGCTGCGATCGGTTTCATTGAAAAAATAAAAGACAGTGATAACGAAATTCATGTTTTTGAAAAAAGTAAAGACGTCTATTCATCCAGTATTTCTGGGATACGCGCAGATGGGAAATTGTTCGTTTCTAAAGAAATGGGTGGCGATATTGAAGTAGATATTACTCTGCAGGAAAAACTGGTGGAATATTATATCAGCAAAACCGAGGATCGCAAATTTGAAGTTGGAAGTTCTTTTACAAATAAAGAATACTATAAACAATTCTATGCAAAGGGATTTCAACCCATACTTTCTGAATTTTTTCATTTAGGGACTGACCAACTAAAACAAATTCTGTTTAAGATCTACGAAGACTTCAAATCATATAAGAATATACATTTTCACTTTAATCAAAACATTCAAGATCTGGAAATATTGCCCGGAAAAGTTTTACTGGATAATGATGATGCATTTGATAAAGTTGTAGTTGCAGTAGGCCGTAGCGGACATAAACTCATCAAAACCATCATTAACAAATTCCCCGAGGTAGTAACAGATAACACAAAGGTTGATATGGGTGTTCGATTTGAACTTCCAAATCATATTGTGAACGATCTCAATAAAGAAATGTATGAATTCAAAGTGAAATACAAAAGCAAAACCGGATATATGGTACGCACATTCTGTAATAATCCAAGCGGTTTTGTAGTTACGGAAAATTACGGAGATTTCGCCATGGTTAACGGACATGCTAAACTTAAAGAAAAATCTAAAAATACAAATTTTGCCATTCTTACTACTGTTAAACTTACTCATCCTTTTAATGATCCAATTGGTTACGGCTCACATATTGCAAAATTATTTAATCTATTAGCCGGAGAAAGAAAAGTTATCCTGCAAACTTACAAGAATTTCAAATTCTCCAAACGGACAAAACATCTGTATCGTGTTGAACCAACTTTGGAAAGAGATAATTATATATTGGGTGATATTAATCTTGCTTTCCCACGTAGAATTGCCGAAAGTATCATAGATTTTATTGAAAATCTGGATGTTGTTATCCCGGGAATTGCAAATGATGATAACCTGCTTTATGCCCCTGAAATAAAATTTTATTCCAACAAACTCAATAACGATAAATTTGAAGATCTGAAATTTGTTGGAGATTGTTCAGGTGAAACCAGATCAATAATTTATGCCACAGCCCACGGTTGGTTAATGGCAGAAAGACTGATGAAGAGGAGCGAAAATGAATAAATTTATATTAGCAATTTTATTATTATCTTTGATCTCCTGTGTGATAAATATTGGCGATGTACATCAGCGTCATGGAGAATTGAATAGAGAATGTAAAAAATTACTCAAGCAACAAAAAGAAGAAGTATATTCTGCAATGCTGGAATTGGAAATGGGAACTCCGGAGAAGGTAATTGCAGCCAGTGATTCTACTGAAACCGCCTATTTCTATAAAAGATATGTAACAAAGCGTAAAGATAGATATTACGATGAGATTATTCTGGATTTCAAGAATGATATTTTGATAAAATTCAAAGTTGATCTAATCCGCTGAAATTATTAAGTAATTTTATAAGACATAAGGAAACAGAAATGAACAAAATTTTGCATGTTATAAAACGAAGTGGAGCGGTTGTTTCATTTAAAAAGGAAAGGATTTCCAATGCAATATTCAGAGCAGCCGTATCAGTTGGCGGTCGTGATAAAAAAGCAGCAGAAAAATTAGCTAATGAAGTTGTTGAAATTCTAAATAAAAAATATTCACCCAAAATAAATCCGCATATAGAAGATATTCAGGATGTTGTGGAAAAAGTTCTAATTAAGAATGGGCGTTCGCAGGTGGCAAAGGCATATATACTTTATAGGAACAATAATATTCAGCGTAGGAAGGAGAAGGTGGCAAAAGCTTCTTCCCCATCTCAAAGTATCCCGTGGCATAAAATATGGAAGATCCTGGATTGGTCGGTTTCAAACAATTTACATACAATTGAGACATTGAATAAAAGAGTTAATAATGGTGAGTTTCCGCATATTGTTCATGAATCTGAAACAGCTTATGCAGATGAAATTGCCATGGCAGCAGAATTAATTTCAAATAGAATAGATAAACTTAAAATGGTTCTGATAACCGGTCCTTCCTCTTCGGGGAAAACAACTACCACGATCAAACT